>JBFMCM010000024.1:0-2221 GCA_040754355.1 Chloroflexota bacterium
CGGCGATGGCTTCCACGCGCAACTTCCTGTCGCAGAAGCACACGATGAAGTGGCTGCGCGCCGGGGAAGTGTCGGTCACGAAACTGGCCGAGCGCGGCTCTTGGGAGAGTTGGGCCAATAGTGGACAAGTCGGGATGGTGGAACGGGCGCAGGTTGAGGCCGAACGGATTTTACGCGAACATCAGGTCCCGCCGCTGGAGGCCGCCCAGGAGCGCGAATTGGATGCCCTCCTGGCGGCCGCCGAGAGGGAATTGGTAAAATGATTCAACACAAAGGACAGAAAGGAATCACAAAGGGACACGAAGGAAAATAAAGAAACCTTTGTGAATCCTTTGTGCGCCTTGGTGTACTTTGTGTTGAAGATAATGTCATTGGAAAGGAACCCATGCTCGACAAAGCCAAAGCCATCCAAGACCAACTGATCGCCTGGCGGCGCGACTTCCACATGCACCCCGAACTCGGTTTCCAGGAAACGCGTACCGCTGCCAAAGTAGCCGAAATTCTGGAAGGCTTCGGTTACAGTGTCCGAGGCGGCGTCGGGCGGACAGGCGTGGTGGCAGACCTCGGGTCCGGCTCGCCGCGCATCGCCGTCCGCGCCGACATGGACGCCCTGCCCATCCAGGAGGCAAACGACGCGCCGTATTGCTCGCAGGAGGCGGGCGTGATGCATGCCTGCGGCCATGACGCGCACACGGCCATGGCCCTCGGGGCGGCGCTGCTGCTCTCGCGGGAGCAGTTCCCCGGTTCAGTGCGCTTCCTGTTCCAGCCTTCGGAGGAGGTGGGCGACGAGGAGGGTATCTCAGGCGCGCCGCGCATGATCGCCGATGGCGCCATGCAGGGCGTGGACATGGTCATTGCCCTGCACGTGGACCCGGCGACGGCGGTCGGCAACATCTGCATCGAGGCCGGGGCGGTTTCGGGCGGGGTCGATTCGTGGTTCGGCGCGGTGATCGGCAAAGGCTGCCACGGGGCGTATCCGCACCTGGGGCTGGACCCTTTCACACTTACGGCACAGGTCATCCTAGCGTTGAATGCCATCGTCTCGCGGCGGCTGCACCCCTTCGACCCGGCGGTGGTCAGCATCGGGTCGCTGCACGGCGGGCAGACGGAGAACGTCATCCCGGAGCGGGTCGAACTGAGCGGCACGCTGCGCTATACCGAGAAGCGCGTCCAGGAGCAGATTCACGCCGAGATGCGGCGCGCCTTCGAGGTGGCGTGTGCCCTGGGCGGGGACTACGACCTGCGCTTCGAGATTGGCACCCCGCCGATGCAGAACCATCCGGACGGCGCAGCGCTCATCCAGGCCGCCGCGGCGGATTTGCTCGGCCGGGAACATATCCTGCCTTTCCGTAAAGATCTAGGCGCCGAGGATTTCGGCTGTTTCCTGGAACTTGCCCCCGGCGCGATGTTCACGCTGGGGACGCTCATCGAGGGCGACGAGCGTATCGGCCACAGTCCGCGCTTCGATATTGACGAGCGCGCCCTGCCGATTGGCGCGGCGATGCTGGCCGAGTCAACGCTGCTCTATTTACGGAAATAGAATCATACACACACGAAGTGTACAAAGGTTTAAAATTACTTCGTGTCCGTTGTGCCCTTTGTGGTAAAAAACGACAGGAGAACTTATGCACACCATTTTGAAGAGCAACACAAAAGAAGTCATCATCGGCATCAGCCGTCCGTTCGTGATGATCGGCGAGAAGATCAATCCCACCGGGCGCAAGAAACTGGCCGCCGCGCTGGCGGAGGGCGAATTGGACTATGTGCGCCATCTGGCGCTGGATCAAGCCGCCTGGGGCGCGGACGTGCTCGACATCAACGTCGGCGCGCCGGGTATTGACGAAGTTGCGGTCGTCAAGCAAGTGGTGGAACTGGTCGCCTCGGCCGCGGATCTGCCCCTGTGCCTCGACTCGGCCAATCCCGAAGTGTTGGCCGCCGGTCTGGCCGCCGCGCCGGGCAAGCCGCTGGTCAATTCGGTCAGTGGGGAGACGAAAAAATTGGAGGCTATCCTGCCGCTGGTCAAGGAGCGCGGCGCAGCCGTCATCGGCCTGACGATGGACGACAACGGCATCCCCAAGACCGCCGAGGAGCGCGTGGCGGTGGCCGAGAAGATCCTCGAGCGCGCCGCCCGATTGGGCATCCCGGCCGAGGACGTGGTCATTGACCCGCTGGTACTGACCGTCGGCTCGGATAGCAAGGCCGCTCTCGTCACGCTCCAGAC
>JBFMCM010000025.1:0-2504 GCA_040754355.1 Chloroflexota bacterium
TTCTACACCATGCGCCAGATCACCCTGACCTTCCTCGGCGAACCGCGCACGAAGGAAGCCAAGCATGCCCAGGAAACGCCCCGCACCATGACCCTGCCGCTCGTCATCCTGGCAGTCTTCGCCGTTGGGTTTGGCTGGACGGGAATCCCGGAGCATTTTCCCGGTCTGGGCGGGATCGTGCCGAACTGGTTCCATGAGTTCGTAGGCAGCACCCTGACCGAGGTCCCGGAAGCCGCTCCGTTCAGTTGGATTCCGCTGGGGACATCGCTGTTCGTCGCCCTCGGCGGTTTGTTCCTCGGTTGGCTGGTCTATCGCAAGGTCGAGTCCCCGAAGCAGGATTTCCTACAAATTCCAGTCTTGAAGAACAAGTGGTATTTCGACGAGGCCTACGATTTCCTGTTCGTCAAACCGGCCTACTGGATTGCCGAGAAGTTCACCTACCTGTTCATGGACACCAAGGTCATTGACGGTTTCCTGCACCTCGTGGCGCGCTTCTCGCTCTTCCTGGGTCATGTCTTCCGCAATTATTTCGACAAGCCGGTGGTCAATGAATTGCTCGGCGACGGCACAGGCAACCTGGTGAAAGCCTCCGGCCGCGGCCTGCGCAAGATCCAGGCGGGGCGCGTCCAATATTACATGCTGGCCTCGATGGTCGTGCTGGTGCTTTTTGCCGTGTTGTATTATTTTCTGATTGGAGGAATGTAGGGGCGACGTTATGTCGCTCTTACGATGTGATAAGCGATGGAATTCATCAACCAACATCTCCTCACCCTCATCCTGTTCTTCCCCGTCCTGGCGGCGGTGGTCGTCTTACTTTTGCCGAAGGACGGATTGAAAGCCATCCGCTGGACGGCGCTGGGCATGAGCCTGGTCCCGTTCCTGCTTTCGGTTTACCTGTGGACGCAATTCGAGGCGGGGCAGATCGGCTACCAGTTCGAGGAACAATACGCCTGGTACGCGGCCATCAACGCCACCTTCCACCTCGGCGTGGACGGCCTCTCGCTGACCATGGTCCTGCTGACGGCGCTCCTGACGCCGGTCGCCCTGCTGGCCTCCTTCAGCATCAGCGACCGGGTCAAGGCCTACATGTTCCTGTTCCTCCTGCTCGAGACGGGAATGTTGGGCGTTTTCATGGCGCTCGATTTGCTCATCTTCTTCCTGTTCTGGGAAATCGGTCTCGTTCCGATGTACTTCCTCATCAACCAGTGGGGGAGCGAAAAAGGTGAGCGCGAACTCTGGAAGGGCGTCAAGGTCCAGGCGCGCAACTATGCCTCGCTCAAGTTCATGCTTTACACCATGGCCGGCTCACTGGGACTTCTGCTCGCCATCCAGTTGCTCGGTGTGCTGTTCAAGACCTATGATTTGCAGACCCTGACCGCGCAGTGGAACGCGCTGGAAGGGACCCTGCTCGGCCTGCCAGTGGCGACAGTCAAGGCAGTGGCATTCTGGGCGTTCGTCATCGCCTTTGCCATCAAGGTCCCGGTCTGGCCGTTCCATACCTGGCTGCCGGACGCCCACACCGAGGCCCCGACCGCCGGTTCGATGATCCTGGCGGGTGTGCTGCTGAAACTGGGCGCGTACGGCTTCCTGCGCCTCGTCCTGCCGCTGTATCCGACGGAATCGGCCAAGTATGCCGGAGCGCTGGCTTTCCTGGCGGTGATGGCGATCGTCTTCGGGGCGTTTGCCTCCTATGGGCAAAAGGACTTCAAGCGGCTGGTAGCCTATTCGTCGGTGAATCACATGGGCTTCGTGCTGCTCGGGATCGCTGCGGCAGCCAAGGCGTCCGGGACGCTGGACGCGAACATCGCCCTCAACGGCGCGGTGCTGCAGATGTTCAACCACGGACTTTCATCGGCTGGCATGTTCTTCCTGGTGGGCGTGCTCTACGAGCGGACGCACACCCGCAATCTGGACGACTTCGGCGGGCTGTTCCCGCTCGTTCCGGTGTATGGCGGGATTCTCATCTTCACCAGCATGGCCTCGCTCGGCCTGCCGGGGCTGAACGGGTTCGTCTCCGAGTTCCTGGTGGTGCGGGGTTCGTGGCCGATCCTGACCGTCTACACAGCAATTGCCATGCTTGGCCTGCTTTTTACCGGCGCCTACATCCTGAAGGGAATCAAGCAAGTGCTGCACGGGCCGTTGAACGAGCACTGGGCCAAGGGCGCGCACAAATTGAGCGAGATCAATAGGCGCGAAATTGTCGTCATGGCTCCATTGATGGCGTTGATTTTGGTGATTGGTTTATACCCGGCCTGGATACTGGATGTAATCAATAAGGCTGTGATGATATTGTTCTAGATTGTCCCAATCTGGAGTGCAGGCTTCAGCCTGCGGTTGCGGACTGAAGTCCGCACTCCAGATGAACATAGAGGTGTTTTATGCAATTCCCGTTCCTGAGTGTCATCGTCTTTACCCCGCTGGTGGCGGCGCTCGTCATCCTGCTCTACAAGCCGGAGTGGAAGAAGGCTATTCGCTGGACGGCGCTGGCTGCCGGTCTGTTTGCG
>JBFMCM010000026.1:0-6767 GCA_040754355.1 Chloroflexota bacterium
ATTCGAATATGCCAGAAAAAATACTCGTCGTCGAAGACGAACCTGCCCTCCAGGAAACCTTGACTTATAATTGAACAAAACAAGGGTATGAGGTCGAAGCCGTTGGCGATGGGCGCCTGGCGCTCGAAGCGGCCCGTGCCCGGACCCCGGACCTGATCGTGCTCGACCTCATGCTCCCCGGCCTGGACGGGTTCGAGGTCTGCAAGATCCTGCGCAAGGAAATGACCGTCCCTATCCTGATGCTGACCGCCCGCGACGACGAAATTGACCGCGTCGTCGGGCTGGAGGTCGGGGCGGACGATTACCTGACCAAACCCTTCTCGATGCGCGAACTCCTCGCCCGCGTCAAAGCCCAATTGCGCCGCACCGAACTCGTCCGCCAGGAATTGGGCAAGATCCAGACCCCCGAAACTGTCCATAAAATATTGACCTTCGGCGACCTGTCCATTGACCTGACCCGCCGTGAGGTTACACTGGGCGGCGAAGTGCTCCCACTCAAGCCGCAGGAATACGAATTGCTGGTCTTCTTTGCCGAACACAAAGGACAAATGCTCAGCCGTGAGTTCATTCTCGAACGCGTCTGGGGCTGGGACTACATCGGCGACAGCCGCACGGTGGACGTCCATGTGCGCTGGCTGCGGCAGAAGATCGAGCACGACGCCGCCAGTCCGCAGCGCATCGTCACCGTGCGCGGCGGAGGCTATCGCTTCGAGGGATAAGCGCGAGAGGAACAGATACACATTGATAGCCGGGACAAGGTAAAAGTAAACACCCATCAAATAACGTTCGGTGAAAACCATGCTTCTCATCCGCAAACTCGAAAAACTCATCCTGGCTGTCATCTTGGGATTGATCGCGCCCACCATCGGCCTGCTCGCTTTCTGGTGGGGTGCGGTCCCCTTCCTGCTCGAGGACTGGATTCCCCTTACCGCGCTGACCGGCATGGCGCTTGGTCTGCTGGTGGATGTTCTCTTTCTCAAACGCTGGGTGCGCAGGGCCCATCAGCTGGACATCAAACTCTGGATGGCAATCTATCTGTTCTATTCGATGTGCGTCTTCGGCTTCTTCATGGGCGTGCCGGTCTTCAACCCCCTGCTGGCGATCCCGGCCGGGTTCGTCGTCGGTGGGAGGCTGGCCGAAGAGGGCGCCGACAGCCTTCGGGTCCAGAAGGCGGCGCAGCGCACGGCCTGGTTCACCATGATTATACTGTTCCTCATCTGCATTGCATCGGCTTTTATCGCATTGGCCAGTCCATCCACGCTCTATGACCTACAAGCCATGCTCGGGCTCGGATTCGAGGTTACGCAGGGGATGGTCATCGGCCTGATCGTCGTTGGCGGTTTAACCTTACTGGCCTTGGGCTGGGGGCTGGCAATCGCCGCCGTCCGTTTCTCCTTCACCTTCCTCCAGCGGAAAGTATGAACTGGTTTTGGCTTGCTCTGGCTGGCTTGTTGGCAGTCGGGTTGGGAGTCCTGGTCTGGCAGCATGTCTTGCTGCGCCGCAGGCTGGGCGGCTATGCCGATACCCTCCGGCATGTGGCAGACGAAGCGCGGCCGGTAGCCGAACTCCCGGAGGACGTGCAGGGGCTGGAAGAACTCTCGAACGCGGTCAAGGCCCTGGCGCTGATGGAACGGGAGCGGACCTCGAGCCTGGACGCCGAACGGGCCAAACTGGCAGCCGTTCTGGAGCAAATGACCGACGGCGTGCTCATCGCGGATGCCGGGGGACACATCACCTTCCTGAACCCCGCCGCCGGAAGACTTTTCGAGGCGCCCGACGCCATGGGTCGGACAGTAGCCGAAGTATTGCGTCAGCATCAACTGGTGGAGGCCTGGCAGCGCAGCCGCGCCAGCGGCGAGGCGCAGGAGGAATCGGTCGAGCTGCCCGCCCGCCGCCAGTTCCTGCACCTGGTCGTTTTACCCGACCCGCAGACCGGCGGCTCGCTCCTGCTCGTCCAGGACCTGACGCGCGTGCGGCGGCTGGAAACGGTGCGGCGCGATTTCATTTCGAACGTTTCGCACGAATTGCGCACCCCGCTGGCCTCGCTCAAAGCCCTGACCGAGACGCTGCGCGACGGCGCCCTCGCGGACCCGCAGGCTGCGCCGCGTTTCCTGGGCCGCATCGAAACCGAAGTGGACGCCCTGACCCAGATGGCGCAGGAACTGCTCGAACTGACGCGCATCGAGTCCGGGCAGGTGCCGCTGGAGTTGACCGAGGTGGAGGCATCCAAGTTGCTCCACTCCGCAGCCGAACGGATGCGGGCGCAGGCCGAACGCGCCGGGCTGACGCTGACAGTAGAAGCCGCGGCGGACCTGCCCGCGGTCCGGGCGGAGGCGGCGCGGCTGGAACAGGTGCTGGTCAACCTCGTCCATAACGCGCTCAAGTTCTCCGGTCCGGGCGGTTCGGTCACTTTGTCCGCTGAAGAAGAGGCGGACTTCGTCCGCTTCTCGGTGAAAGACACCGGCGCCGGCATCCCCGATGATGACCTGCCGCGCATCTTCGAACGTTTCTACAAGTCCGACCGGGCGCGCTCCAGCGGCGGGACCGGGCTGGGGCTTTCGATTGCGCGTCACATCGTGGAGGCGCACGGGGGTAAGATTTGGGCCGAGAGCATCGAAGGCCGGGGGAGCACGTTTTCCTTCACGATCCCTGCGGCCTGACGAATTTGATATGAAACTTTGGGGATCATCCAACTGTTTCTTACCAAACTGTTAATGTGATTTTCTACTGTCGTTAATCTTCCTGTGCTATCCTACGGATCAACAGAAAGGATTGTTATGACTTACTGGTTCTTTATACTCAACATTGTCGCGCTGCTGGCTGTTTTTGCGGTGGATATTAACCACAAACGACAGGTGCATTCCGGCCAATAATTCGTTGGCGAAAATATTTGATCCAGTGCGACGCACTTTGAAAGTGCGTCGCACTTTTTTCTTAACCAAACGTTAAACGTTCGTTCTTCGGGCTTTAAACACGGCTTGATACACTTCCAGCGCAGAAAAAATAAAAAGGAGAAAAGAAATGCATAAAAATCTTACTGTTTCCCTGTTCGTCCTGCTGGCTGCCGTGCTCGTACTGAGCGCCTGCGGCCCTGCTTCCACACCGGCCGAAGAACCGGTCGTGGTCGAACCCACCGATGCCCCCATCAACGTTCCTGCGACCGAAGACCCATTGGCGATGTACATGCCTGAGTCCGTGAGCGGCGACATCGTCACCGCCGGTTCGTCCACGGTCTTCCCGCTCTCCGAGCGCATGAAGCAGCGTTTCGAGGAAGAAGGCTTTACGGGCGTCATCACCATTGACAGCATCGGCTCCGGCGGAGGCTTCGAGCGCTTCTGTGTCAACGGCGAGACCGATATTTCCAACGCCTCGCGTGCCATCAAGGACAGCGAAGTTGAATCCTGCCGATCCATCGGCCGCGAACCGATCGAGTTCCGCGTCGGCACCGACGCCCTCTCGGTGGTCGTCAGCCAGGCAAATGATTTCGTCACCGATGTGACCTTGGAGGAACTCGCTCTCATCTTCTCCACCGCCGAACTGTGGTCGGACGTGCGCCCTGAGTGGCCGGCCGAACCCATCCAGCGCTTCATCCCCGGCACCGACTCCGGCACCTTCGACTACTTCGTGGAAGAAATCTTTGACGAAGATGAGGCCCCCATCCTGGCTGCCTCCAACACCCAGATGTCCGAGGACGACAATGTTCTGGTGCAGGGCGTCCAGGGCAGCCCGTACGCCATTGGTTTCTTCGGCTTTGCCTACTACCAGGAAAACGCCGACACACTGAAGGTGCTCTCCCTGAATGGTGTTGCCCCAACGGCTGAAACGGCCGAATCCGGCGAATATCCCATCTCCCGTCCGCTGTTCATCTACTCGGATGCCACGATCATGCTGGAAAAACCCCAGGTAGCCGCATTCATCTTCTTCTACCTGACCCATGTCAACGATGAGATCCTGGATGTCGGTTACTTCCCGGCCAGCCAGGCCGCCCTCGACGAGGCGCTCGCCGCCTGGCACACGGCTGTTGGAAAGTAAAAAAAGATGTGTCGCTGCGAGGAGGGTTGAGTAGGCCGAAGGCCGTATCGAAACCCAACGAAGCAGTCGCCTAAATCGCTAGGGGATTGCTTCGCCGCCAACCCTTCGACTTCCGCTTCGCCTTCGCTCAGCGTCCGCTCAGGGCGGCGGCTCGCAATGACACGAACCCTTTCATGAACAAATGAGTCAAAGAGGAAGTGTAAGTAACTTCATCACACGGCCTTCCCCCTTCCCGAGAGGGGGAAGGCATTCACCTGAATGAGTGTTGCGATGCGAAAGAAAAACGTCAATGGGTCGAAGCAGGATCCAGGTCCCAGGCGCGCGGCCATGAACCTAAAAAAGCGGCGGCGGCCGGGTGAAATCGTCATCCAGTCCATATTGTTTTTTACCGGCTTTTTCTCGATCTTCACGACCGTCGGCATCGTCTACGAACTGGGCAAGGAAGCCTGGTTGTTCTTCCGCCTGCCGGAAGTCAATCTCTTGAAATTCCTGACCGGGACGCAGTGGCAGCCGCACATCGGGGAATTCGGTATCCTGCCCCTGGTCACTGCCACGCTGGTCACGACCGGCATTGCCATGCTGATCGCCATTCCGCTTGGCCTGGCGGCGGCCATTTATCTGTCCGAGTACGCCTCCAAGAAAATGCGCAACACGCTCAAGCCCATCCTAGAAGTGCTGGCAGGCATTCCAACGATTGTGTACGGCTATTTCGCGCTGACCTTCGTCACGCCGCTGCTGCGCTCCATTTTCGGCAGCGACGTGGTGGAAATCTACAACACCGGCTCGGCCGGGCTGGTGATGGGCATCCTGATCCTGCCGCTGATCGCCTCCATCAGCGAAGACGCCCTGAACGCCGTGCCGCGATCCCTGCGGGATGCCGCCTACGGGCTGGGCGCCACCAAACTGGAAGTGGCCATCAAGATCGTGCTCCCGGCGGCGCTTTCCGGCATCGCCGCGGCGGTCATCCTGGGCATCAGCCGCGCCATCGGCGAGACGATGATCGTAGCCGTGGCAGCCGGCGCCGGCCCCAACTTCACGCTCAACCCGTTCAAGGCTGCCGAGACGATGACCGGTCACATCGTGCGCATTTCGGGCGGTGACCTGAGTTACGACTCGATTGATTACAACAGTATTTTTGCCATCGGTTTGATGCTCTTTGTCATGACCCTGACCTTGAATATCATCAGCCAGCGCATCGTGCGCCGCTTCCGCGAGGTGTACGAATAGCCCCCCTCTGTCCCCCCATTTTGCACGCAGTTCAGTGCAATCTGGGGGGATGAAAGGGGGCTGGTTTCAGCCTATGAAAATTACCCAGCCCGATTTCTCCTCCAACCTCTCCGCTCGCCACCGCCGCGGCCGGACCTGGCAACTGGTCTTCCTCGCCTCGACCGTCATCGGCATCCTGGCGCTGACCGCCCTCCTGTTCAACATCCTCGACAGTTCGTTCGGCTTCGCCATCCTGCACGCCAAAGTGGACCCGGCCACCTTTGCCGTGGACGGCCTCCCGCTCGAAGAGCAGACCAAGGACCAATTGGTGGCGCTGCTCCAGGCTGAACTCTCCAGCGGGGCATACAACAAACTCAATAACGAGAAATCCTTCGAGGAACGTTCGCGCGCCGAGGTGTATGCATTGGTCGTCGAGCGCCTCGTCAAATACGAAGTCGAAGAGACCTGGCCGTTGTTCGAATCCATCACCAGCAGCGCCGAGATCAAAGCCTACGCAACTGAAAAGTACCCCGGCGATAAATTGACCTTCATCTCCTGGCTGACCGCAGACTTCGTCTCCCGCCCGCAGTCCAGCGAGGCGGTCACGGCCGGAATCCGCACCGCTATTCTCGGCTCGCTGTGGACCATCCTCATCACCGTCCTGTTTGCCTTCCCGATGGGCGTGGGGGCTGCCATCTACCTCGAAGAGTACGCCTCCGACAGCTGGCTCAACCGTCTCATCCGCACCAACATCAACAACCTGGCGGGCGTACCGTCCATCATCTACGGCATCCTCGGGCTGGCGATCTTCGTCCGCGCCCTCGAAAAACTGACCAGCGGCGCGGTCTTCAGGCTGGTGGATCCCACCACCGCCAATGGCCGCACCATCCTTTCGGCGGGCCTGACCCTCGGCCTGCTCGTCCTGCCGGTGATCATCATCAACGCCCAGGAGGCCGTCCGCGCCGTCCCGCAATCGCTGCGCAAGGCCAGTTACGGGCTGGGCGCAACCAAGTGGCAGACGGTATGGTGGCATGTGCTGCCCAATGCCCTGCCCGGCATCCTGACCGGAACCATCCTGGCCATCAGCCGCGCCATCGGCGAGACCGCCCCGCTGGTGGTGGTCGGCGCGTCTACTGCCATCAGCGTGGACCCGTCGTCGCCGTTCGCGAAGTTTACCGCCCTGCCCATCCAGATCTACCAGTGGACGGCGCGCCCGCAGGGAGAATGGCGTCACCTGGCAGCCGCGGCCATTGTGGTGTTGCTGGCCTTGCTCTTGAGCCTGAACGCGGCGGCTATTTTCCTGCGCAATCGCTTCGCGAGAAAATATTGAAATTCTGTAGGGCGGGCTTGCAGCCCGCCGCTTCCAACAGCACATTTCGCCGGAGTAATTATGACAGAAAATGATTATGTCTTCGAAACCCACGGCTTGAACATCTTCTACGGCAATTTCCTGGCCGTGGCGGATGTCAACATCAACATCCCGCGCCACAAGATTACCGCCATCATCGGCCCGTCCGGCTGCGGCAAGT
>JBFMCM010000027.1:0-3802 GCA_040754355.1 Chloroflexota bacterium
GTCCCTGAAATAGACCACGTACAGGCTGTAACTCCCGCCCGGCGCGCCGCCGTAGGGCCAGAAGACGTTCTCGACCGGATTATCCGTCATGTCATTGCAGCCGGCATTGGCATCCACGTCGAGGTTGCCGCCGCTGCTGGAGAAGCGGTGGTTGTACCAGATCTCTTCCTGATAGGGGTCGTAGACGTGCAGGTCGAGGTCGGCCGGCGCGTTCCAGCGCAGGGTGATCTGCACGTCGCCGGTGCCGAGATACGGTTCGCCGTTGTTCGAGGGATTGCTCAGGGCATTGACAACCAGGACGATGGCAACCACCGCCACGACTGCTCCTCCCAGAAGGACGGCCCCACCCCCCAGAATACCGGCAACGATCCATGCCGTGTTGGACTTGGGCACTGGCTGGAACTGCTGGGCCGGGCGCGGCTGGACTGGAGGCCTGGCCGCGCTGCCGAGGAGTTGTTCCTTCAGTCTGAGCGGGTCAGGGTAGGCAGGGTCGAGGTCGAGGATTTGTTTGAGTTTGTCTTTGGCCAGGTCAATCAACTTGTCCTTGGCGTAGTCCTTGGCCTGGTCGTAGAGTTGGTCCAGGAACATCTTGAGGACCTGGTCGCGCAGGGGGCGCAGGAAGAGTTCGGCTCCCGGCGGGACGCGGTGGTCGGCCAGGGTGCGCCGGTTGTCCAGCGGGAGGTCGGTCCCTTTTGGCAACAGCACGTAGTTGAGTTCGGGCGGCAGGTTGAGAGCCTCCACCAGTTTTGGCAGGAAGAGTTTGATCTGCTGGTCCACGTCCAGCATTTGCGCCCAACGTTTGCCGTGCGTGTCAACAATCGAAAAGGGAACTTCTCTCATTGCGCACCTCCTGAAAGAACAAGGCCACAATCATTATACAACAACAGACCCATGAGGTTCGCATCGAACACATGAGGGCAGGGTTGTTTGATGGTATCGAGAGGGACTTTGCTCCAATGCAAAGGGCGGCGTTATTTACGCCGCCCTGGATGGATGTGGTTTTGTAATTCTGCGTTCGGGCTACGGCCTGATTCCGTACCAGCAGCCGCTGGAGCCATCGGCAGTATCCATGCTGCCTTCCATGTACGTATAGTTGTCATATACTGTGCCGATGTAATGGGCATTGGGATACTCGTCGAACATGAAGTCAATGTAATCCCCTGCCAGGTACCAGGTCCCGTAACCGTACTCGCCGCCTTCGCTGATCACATAGGTTTGATCATCGAAGAAAGTCAACAGGACCGGTCCATTGTAATCAACGCAATCCCAAGAGTAATAGATGTCCCAGTCACCTTCGACAGTTACCTCGAGGGTGGGGGTATATGTTGGGGTGCGGGTGGGAGTGCGCGTCGGAGTGCGGGTGGGCGTGGCGGTCGCCAGCATGGCGAGCGGACCGGTCCCCTGCGTGCCCAAATACGCCAGCACGCCGACGATAATCAAACAGATGCAGCACAGGATGACGCCAATTGCAACGGGGATGATCACCTTCCATTGCGTGGTCTTGGGCGGTGGGGGCGGGGGTGGTTGGGGAACCACAGGCGTTTCAGACATTTTCGGCCTCCGTGTACTTGATGATGATCATGAGAGCGCCAGTCCAAGGACAAAGACATCCCATGATTGAAATCGGCAGGAGGAACGCGCCAGATACCTGACGCGTCGCCCTGCATAACAACCATTCGATGGCAACCTCAAATATGACTATCGTTTATTGGCGTACCAGCATCCATTCGAACCGTCGTCGGTGGACATGGTGCCTTCCACGTAGTCGCCCGTGCTGCTGAGCGTGCCGAAATAGTGGGCGTATGGATACTCATCGTAACTGAAATCCAAGGTTGTTCCCTGCACGAACCAGGTGCCATAACCTGAGCCCGTATCTTCGTATGCGTAGTAGCCTCCATCGGCATAAAATGTGATCGAAGCCGGCCCACTGTAAACACCAGTGCAATTCCAGTCATAATACAGGTCCCACTCACCAGCGACGCTGGGGGAGGAGGATAGGATAGGTGAATTCGCCAGCGAAGAGAGCGGGCCAATCCCTTGCGTGCCGAGGTACATCAACACGCCTGCTGCCACGATGCAGATGCAGCATAGAATGACGACGATGGCAACCGGGATGATCACCTTCCACGGGGTGGACTTGCTTGGTTTAGGTGGTTGAGGTACTTCAGGTATATCAGTCATCTTGGGCCTCCTAATGATTTATTAATGTTATTATAGGTAGTTTTCATGAAAAAGAAAATAGTTTTTTCCGATGAGTTTTTAGTTGGTATTTTTGATTCAACAGCCCGGCTGTCCGTATGCTAACTGCCAGGAGCCCCGGTTATTCGTCCGGTTCCCTTATTTTAGTCAACTGGTAGGTAACGACCACCACGCCAGAGATTGCCAGGACTGCGCCTATCAGACCGACCCAGTTACGCGTGAGACCAATTCCCCTCAAATCGAGCGGCAGGATTCCCAGCCAGGACAAAAGCAATATACTCCCAATGAGGCCATCAATCAAACCGGACAACAGAAGGGCAAGCGTCCGTATGCGGGAGGGAGGTCTATCCATGGCTATCTCCGGTAGGTGGTGATACACAGCAGCCGATCAGGCATCCTATACCAACCTTTTTTCTACGACCACGTATTCTGTCCAGGTGCGTTTTATCGCCACAAGAAGCGCACTGGTACATTGTCAATCCTGTGACTGCTGCTGTAGCGAAGATCTAGCGAAAACCGGTGATGTAGTTTTCGAGCTGTTTGACCATGAATTGTAATGCTTCGATGGTGTCCTTCACAATATCGCCGATCGAGACAATTCCCACCAGTTTACCGTCCTCGATGACTGGCAGGTGACGGATGCGCTTGTCGGTCATGATCTCCATGCACTTGTTGACAGAATCATCCGGTTCCACCGTGATCAATTCACTAACCATCGCCTCACTCACTTTTACAGAGCTGGGTTTCAGCTCATACAGCCCGACTTT
This sequence comes from Chloroflexota bacterium, assembly GCA_040754355.1. Taxonomy (GTDB): domain Bacteria; phylum Chloroflexota; class Anaerolineae; order Anaerolineales; family Villigracilaceae; genus UBA877. Next base: position 2,967 of record JBFMCM010000027.1, read on the forward strand.
GCGGGCGAAATCTCTTTCGGTGAAGATACCGGCCACATTGTCTCCATCCATCACAACGACAGAGCCGGTTTGTTTTTCAGCCATCAACTGCAGGGCTTCCAGAACTGTTGCATCTTTCGGGACCTTCCATACCTGTGCACCTTTTACCTTTAGGATTTGTTTGACTTTGTTCATGCCAGGTTGCTCCTTTCTGATTATCGGATGACCCTATTAACACCAAGAGTGAAAAACAGGTCTGCAATGCTCTCATGAAGATAAATACCAAGCAGAGGTCCGGGCTCCCCTTTCGTTGTAGATATTAGAAGCAATTATCTGTTTGTAGATCGTTACCTTCTTCTAAAATGTGGAATCCACCTGGGCACTGACTGGCAATATTCCACGTACGCCGCGCCGAACGTTTTGCGCAGGTGGCGTTCCTCGTAGAAAACGACGAACAAGTGGAAGGCTGTGAAGAGTATCACCGGGCTGAGGATGAGTGACAGGGATGGGAACCAGAATACATGCCCAAGCAGGACGAGCAGCGCGCCGTCGTACATCGGATTGCGGACGAAACAATAGAGACCGCTGACGACCAGTTCCTTCGGCGGGTCAATCGGGGCAGGCGTGCCGCGTCCCTTCACCGTAAAATCCCAGGCGCACCACAACATGACCCCGGTCCCGGTTAGCCAAAATGGGACTGCCAGCCAGCGGAAGAAGCCGAACGAGAACAACGCCGTGTCGGTCGCCATGAACCAGACGGGCAGCGCGCCCAGCAACAGTCCCGGGACAAGCAGCATGAAGAAAACGGTTTTCAAGGCGGTCATTCCATTTTCCTGCAAAGTTCTATGGTCGGCCCA
>JBFMCM010000028.1:0-4876 GCA_040754355.1 Chloroflexota bacterium
CAGCCTGTTACAACGCCATCGCCCAGCGTCTTCTGCGCTTCCAAGCCGAACGCGCTTGCCCGGTGGGAGACGAACGGATCGGTCTCATGGAATGAACCGCGGTCGAGCAGGAGGTCGAGCCGTTCGCGGGCGGTCTGTTTGCCGCGCTTGTGCTGGGCCTCCACTCTCTCCGAGCCTCCGCCCTGACGGGATTTTTCGCGCAACTCTGCGAGACGCTTTATTTTCGGATTATCGCTCATGACAGAAATCCCTGACATTTTTCGAGAACAAAAGCAGGAAGACGAAGACCAGCCCCACAACCATGCTGATGAGGGCAAACAATTCGTTCCCGTGCGGTTCCTGGACGATCAACCTGTCGAACCAGGCCCACGACCCGTAACCTGCCGCGCCCCCGAGCGCCGCGCCCCAGGCCCATACCTTTCCATGCCAGAGCGCCCAGCCGAGCGCCAGCCAGGCACCGGCCCACACCCCGCCGCTGACGGCAGAATAAAGCGGCCCGCCTCTTGCCCCATAGGCAGACAATGTTTCCCAAAAGTGGATTGCCTGGACGAGGCGCAGGCTGTTCCATAAGGCCAGCCAAACGAAAAGGACGGCCAGGATTGTAACTTCAACGGGGCGACGTAATCTTTGTAAGGACATTTCAGGGGATGAGCGTGAACTCAGCATAAGGCATGGCAATTCCGCGTTCGCCAGCCGAGTCTACCAGCCGGTCGCCGTCAAAGACTCGCACGCTCCAGCGATACTCGCCGGGCGGCAGCGGAAGATCGAGCGTGAATTGGGTCTGGGAGCCAAAGCGCTCCTCGCTGGTGTAGACGGTTTGCCAGACAGCGGTTTCTTCGGGTGTTTTATCAATATCGGAAGTGACCAGGAGGGAGTCAATGAATACGCTGAACATCTCGTCCTGCCCGTACAGGCGGCCCAGGCTGAGGGTCACGTCTCCGGCGGGCAGGTCGAAGGTCCCGACGGATTCCCAGTACCATGTATCGAGTGGTACATCGTTTCCTGAGAAGTAGAAAGTTTGGCCGTTTACGGTGATGAAATTCTGCTGGTCGTTATAACGCCGTTTGTAGGCGCGCACCCAGACGCGGTACTCGCCCTCTTCATCGAGCCTCAGGAAGGTTTGCGCTTCACCGGATTGCCAGTTGTCCAACAGGAATCCGTTCCCGCTGAACCCGGCGACGAACTCGGACGACAGGTACCATCCATTCGTCTGGAAGGCATCTTCGGCTTCGATCCAGTAGACCTCGGGGACATGCTGTTCGACGCTTACCAGAAAACTGGTTGTTGCTGTGCTGCCGGTATCCCAGGCGAATATCAACGATGCGCCGGAGGAGATTTCCGCGCCCTCGGGCGGGGCGACCAGTATTGGCGGAGCGCTCTGGTAACATTCCGGCTGGCTCAGTGTCGCGGCGTCGAGATGGTAAACATCGAAGTATTCGCCGCTGGCGCGTAGACTGGCACCAGGGTAGCAATCGAGCAGGAGCGCGAGCGCATCAGTGCGTTCCTCCTGCATCGAGAGGGCAGTCTTATCGTAGAACACGTCCAGGCTGTTTCGATCACGATTCTCCCACAAGAACGGCAAGAGTTGATCGTAGGGAATCTGGAGGAAATTCTCCCCGGCTTCCAGACCAAGGTGCCGTGCCCCTGCGACGCTGAACAGCAAAACATGCGTCTCCAATTCCACGGCATCATTTTGGGCGGGAAAATAAGGATACAGCAGCAGGTCTGTATCCGCAGCGGAGGCAGCCGTCAGGTCCGCCAGTTCGCGGCGCTTGACCCGGTCCACCGGATCGCTGATGCCGGTTGTGAAGATGCGATAATCGTTGGCGAAAATGACCAGCAATAAAAGAATGAAAGTGGGGACAGCGACCTTGACCTTGAGGAAGTCCATCCAAGGGCGCAGCGCGGCCAGGAAAACCCACAGTCCCATCGCCGCCCAGATGGCCAACGGAGCCAGGCCGGTATACAGCACCCTCGGCCAGACCGAACCCAGCAGGAGCGGAGCCGCAACAATGTTGAATAAATACCAGAGTGGGATGAAGAGGAAATATGGGCGGCGCAGGCGGCATAAGTTATAGGCCAAGCCGATAACTACGAAAGGTAGGATCAATTGGTTGAGGAACGCTCCGTTCCAGCGCAGGAGCGAGTCCTGGTAAACGACGCTCGAAAATGTCGTCTTGAGCAGGTCACTGATGTTTTGGAGCACGAACGATACCGCGCCGCTGAGATCTGTGCCTCCCTCTGAGAAATTCTCCAGCCAACCAAAGTGGTACCCGTGCCGGGCCTCCAAGTAGCGCCGGGTGAAGGTCAGGTACACCAGCAAAATCGGCCAGCCGAGCAGGAGCAAACGCTGCAGCCACTGGCGGGCATTTGCCTGCCGGCGGAAAATTTGTGCAATGGCCAAGCCGAGGACGAAAACCAGCGCTGCGCCAACTGTGGGGAAAAAGGTCTCGTAAGTGAGCATTCCCAGCGCCAGCACGATCCCTGCCACCTGGAATTGCCACCACTTATGATCCTGCAGCCCGGCAACCAGGTAATACAACCCGGCCATCATCCAGGGTTCCAGTGTGGTGTTATGCAATGCCTGATGACTGCCGTTGAGTTCGATGAAGGAAAAAGCGTAAACCGCCGCGCCAAGCAGGGCGGTGGGCGGACTGGCGGTCAATCGCCGGATGAGCAAGTAGAGAAATACCACGGCGATCACGCTGAAAATGGCACTCTCGAGGCGCGCTGACATGAAATTCAATCCAAATACCCGCAGGAAGATAGAGCGCGCCCAAAAATCCACCGGCAGGAATCTGTAGTGCATCCCGGCAAACTCGCCCTGGTCCACCCGCAGGATTGTGGAGAGCCAACTCTGGACGGTCCACTTGGTTTCGTCCGCCTCCAGGCCGTAGACGCGATATCCCAGGTCATAGAAGCGGGTAAAAATGACGACCACCAGGAGCAGGAGGCCGATGACAAGTTCGGCCCTGGGCGGGATGCGCGCCTGGTTCGTCAGCGCATTCAACCACTTTGGGTTCTTCCGCGCCCAATAGACCAGCCCCGCAATGCCCAACAGATAAAGGATTGCTCCAACCAGGAAGTTTTGAAAATGGATGTATATCTGCGCTGCAATTGCCAAGCCGACCACTCCCGACAATAACACTGGCTGCGGGATCTGCAAGGCAGGCAGGCTGAGGCGCATTCCTTCCGGCAGGTGTTTCCACGGCAGGCGGAGAGTGGGCAAGTGTAGGCGCAAGTAGACGTCGCGTCCCTGTTCGGCCGGCACGCTCCGGGCTTCGACTTTGACCTTGCCAGCCTTTTCGCGCCGCGGTAACTCGAAGACCTCATCCACCCAGGCGGGGGGTTCGGCAGGCGGCGCCTCGTGCGGTATCGGGACCTCCGGCCTATCCTCCGGCTCGATTGGCTCTTCTGCCTCTTCGACCTGCCGCACGGGGGCGTTGAACCAGCCGGCGACCGATCGAATCCGGCGCGGCAGGCGCAGGGTCCAGGAGGTGGGGATGAAGGCAATCAGTCCGAATATGATGAAAAGGATGGCGAGGAAGACCAGCAAGGGCAGCCGTCCGTAGGATTCCCGAATTACCTCGAGGAAAGATCGGTCGCGTTCGAAGACGAAGGGCGTGTTCATCCCCGCTGAAAGGACGGGAATTCCGTCTGGGTTATAGAAATCACGCAGGACGATCTCTTGCGGCCATTGCGCGGTCAGCAGCGGTTCGATTTCTTCTGCCAAACCAGGCATGTAGAAAACGAGAGTCTTCTCCTCGGTGATGTATGTCTCTGGTTCGCGGCGAAAATCCTCGAACGAAACCGTGGTGTAGGAAACGTTCGGGTAGAACTCCGTGATGAGATACGGGCGGACAATGTCAACCTCATGCGGCTCAGAATAAACGAAGACGAAGGCTTCATCCTGCGCGTAGACGCTGGCCCAGGAGATGATCTGGTCTGCGTAGGGATGATAGCGGCTGGGCATCAGGATGAAGTAATCGTAAATTCCGCCCAGCGCGACGATGGCTGTCAAGATGCCAATAAAAGTGGTTTTTAGTTTTGTGAGATTGGCATGGACCGCGGAAACCGCGCTTGCCAGGATGTGGATACCCGCGCCCGTCATCAGCGCCAGCGCCGGGAGGAGGCTGACCATGTGAGTGTGGCGCGGCGGGACGGTGTTCAGCACGCTCAGGGCGAAGATGGTCACCAGGAACCACACGGCCAGCAGGAGGCCGCGCGGTTCCCGGATGCGCTTGAAGAGCGCTCCCAGGCCGATGAGATAGAAAACGACGCCAATCGTCCCGGCTAACGGGGAAGCGATGAAGTGTTCTGAGATGAGCCAGGGTTTCTGGAAAATGAGCAGGGTGCGCGCCAGGCCGCGCGCCAGCAGGACCAGGTAGATTTCTGGGTTGTAGAAGAGTTCATTGCCGCCGAGTTCGAAGATGGGTGTGACCGCGGTCAGTTCCTCCTGCGAATAGAATTGCAGGCCGTTGAAGGTGTTGAAGAAAACACTCTCGAACATCTTGAAACTCATCCCCTGGGCATCGTATTGCGTCCCATAGACAAGGTAGGGACCGACAACCAGGAGGACGCCAACAGCCAGCAAAGCCAGGGCGAGGGCCGCGTGGCGGAATTTCAACTTGCGTCCGATCCAGAGCAGGAAGATGAATAAGGTGGCGATGACCAGCGCCATGCGGGCAGCAAAATAAGTATAGAAACCAAATCCGGCCGCGCATCCGGCCAGATAGAGGTAAAAGACGCTCGAACGCTGGGTGCCAAGATACAACCAGTAGAGCGCCAGGGTGGTTATAAAAAGCGATTGGATGTTGTTATAGCCGAGCCGGGCAAAGGCCAGGAAATAGGGGCAGAAAATCAGGGCAATACTGCT
>JBFMCM010000029.1:0-11173 GCA_040754355.1 Chloroflexota bacterium
AAATGCAAGCCATGGCCGAGGAGTTCAGTAACGAGTAAGGCACGCAGCATGGCAAAAAGCAAAGTGTACGTCGTCTGGAAAGGCCGCAAGACTGGCATCTTCGCCGACTGGGAGGCCTGCAAGGCGCAGGTGAGCGGCTTCCCCGGGGCGCAGTACAAGGCCTTCGAGACGCGCCGCGAAGCCGAGCGCGCCTTGGCGGGAGAATATGCCGACTACGAAGGGAGACCCGCCTCCAGCCAGAAGTGGCTGTTTGCACCCAACCCGCCCATCGCCGAAAGTATCGTGGTGGACGCGGCCTGCTCCGGCGGGACCGGGCGGCTGGAGTGGCGCGGCCTCCGCCTGGCAGACGGGGAACAGGTCTTCCGTCGGGGACCGTACAAGAACGGGACGAACAACGTGGGCGAATTCCTGGCCATCGTCCACGCGCTGGCGCTGCTCGAGGAAGGCGGCCTCTCCCAGCCGGTCTACTCCGACTCAGAGACAGCCATCGCCTGGGTGCGCCTGGGGAAATGCAAGACCGACCTGCAGCCGGACGGTCAGAACGCGGCCCTGTTCGCCCTCATCGCCCGCGCCGAGGACTGGCTGGCGAGGCACCCGGCGCACAACCCGGTGCTCAAGTGGGACACCGAGGCCTGGGGCGAAATTCCGGCGGATTTCAACCGGAAGTGATTTCCCGGCTCGATAATAAAGCGCATGTCGTTGCGAGCGAGCGTCCTGAGCGGAGGCATGTTCTTCGTGCCGAAGTCGAAGGACAGCGAGCGAAGCACTCGCCTCGTCAGTGAGGGGATTGCTTCCCTTCGGCAGTCTCAGGGCAGGCGTCGGGCTGGGTCTCGATACCCCTTCGCTTGCCCCTTCGCTACGCTCAGGGCTTTGGCTCAGGGTACTCGACCGCCAGCCCTCCTCGCAACGACACCAAATCTTATCTTTTCAAACAAATAACAATCTCTTCCGTTTGCATCCCCCTCCCGCCTGTGCTAGAATCAAATCACCTTGAACGGTATTGGAGCCAGCCATGACAGAGATGGTCGAAGTTGTAATAGACAGTATCCGGGTCAGCCTGATGTCGCCGCAGAGGGTGGTGATCCTGCGCGAGCGGGATGCAAACCGTTACCTGCCCATCTGGGTCGGCCCGTACGAAGCCGAGGCCATCACCATCGCCTTGCAGGAAGTCGAAACCGCCCGCCCGATGACCCAGGACCTGCTGAAGAACGTCATCACCATCTTCGGCGGCAGCGTGCTGCGGGCCGAGATCGTGGCGCTCAAGGAAGACATCTTCTACGGCAACATCGTCGTGGAACGCGACGGCAAGATCTTCGACATCGACTCGCGTTCCTCGGACGCCATCGCCCTGGCAGTGCGCGCCCATGCGCCGATCCTCGTCCACCACGCCGTGATGACCGAGGCCGCTATCGCGCCGGAGAAGGACATCCAGGAACAGGGCGAAGCCACTCCCCCACCGCCTGCCAAGAAGTCCAAGAGCGATACGCTTAAACTGCCAAAGGATGGCGCGGATGAAAAACGCCTGGATGTTTTCGAGGATTTCCTGAAGAAACTCGGCGGCGAGACCGGCGAGGATAAACCGAAAGACAAATCATGATGGACATGCCCCCTGAAGAACCCAGCCTCGACCCGGCCGCTGTCGCGCCGCAAGAGGAGGGACATCCGCCCGAGACTCCCCCTGAGCGCCGTCCTGAGCCTGTCGAAGGGCGCCGCCCTGAAACTATCGAAGGGACCTCCTTCCCCTCCACGCCTGTCATCCCGCACAACCGCGAAGCCGAGGAGGCCGTGGTCGGGGCGGTGATGATCAACCCGGAGGTCTACTACGACCTGGCCCAGTTCCTCCAGCCGGATGATTTCTACATCGTCCGCCACCGCTGGATCTGGGAGGCCTTCAACCGCCTGCACGAACGGCGTGTGCCGGTGGACTTCCTGACCGTGACCCAGGAACTGGAGAGTGCCGGGCAGTTGGGCGAGATCGGCGGCCCGGCCTACCTGACCGCCCTCATCAACCAGGTGCCCACCTCCCTGCACGCTGAGGCCTACGGACGCATGGTGGAAGCGGCCTCCATCCGCCGCCGCCTGCTGACCGCCGCCAACCAGGTGGCCACCCTGGCCTACAACGAGGGCGAAGTCATCGAGAACGTGATGCAGGAGGCGGAGAAGTCCATCTTCAACGTCAGCGAACGGCGCCTCAAGAAGGACCTCCTGCCCATCTCCACCGTTCTGAGCGATTACTACGACCGGATTGACGAACTCGCCAAGCGCCCCGAAGACATCTTCGGCGTCCCGACCGGTTTCATTGACCTCGACCGCATGTTGACCGGCATGCAGCAATCCGACCTGCTCATCATCGCCGGGCGGCCGGGACAGGGCAAGTCCGGCTTCCTGCTTTCCGTGGCCAGGAACGCGGCTCTGCTGCACAAGAAACGCGTCGCCATCTTCTCGCTGGAAATGTCCAACGAGCAGGTCGTCCAGCGCCTGCTGGCGCAGGAGACCGGCATAGACAGCCAGCGCCTGCGCAACGGCAAACTCCAGGAGAACGAATGGCCGCTGCTCACCCACGCCATCGAGGTCTTCGGCGACACGCACATCTACCTGGACGACACCCCGGCCATCACCCCTCTGGCCTTGCGGACGAAGTGCCGCCGCCTGCAAATGGAATTCGGCATTGACCTGGTCATCCTGGACTACATCCAGTTGATGGGCGGCGACACGCGCACCGACAACCGCGTCCAGGAGGTCTCGTACATCTCACGCAACCTGAAGGTCCTGGCACGCGAACTCGACGTCCCGGTGCTGGCGGCCGCCCAACTCAGCCGCGCCGTGGAGCAGCGCACCGACAAGCGCCCGGTGCTCTCGGATTTAAGGGAGTCGGGCAGCCTCGAGCAGGATTCAGACATCGTCATGTTCATCTACCGCCCCGACCAGTACGAGAAGGACACCGTCAAGCAGAACGTGGCCGAGATCATTATCGCCAAACACCGCAACGGTCCCACCGGCTCGGTGGAACTGGTCTTCCTCAACCACCTGGCCAAGTTCGTGGACGCGGCGACGCGCAATATTGATTTGAGCCAGGCGTAAAGAGCAGTGTCATTGCGAGGAGGCCGCAGGCCGACGAAGCAATCTCCACCCGTGCGATGGGATTGCTTCGCCGCCCCCTTCGACTTCGCTCAGGGCGGCAGCTCGCAACGACACGGATGTGGCAAAAAAATGGGTAAATTTCAGGGCTTCCCCTCCTCCGAAACCTTCACCCCCATCCCCGACTCATTCTTTCACAAACTGCTGAACGAAATTGACGAGGCGGACGAATTGAAGGTCACCCTCTACGCCCTGTGGCGCATCGGGAACATGGAGGGGCCGGTCGGTTTTTTACGCGACCAGGACTTCGCCGCGCTCGTGCCAGACCCGGCTCCGGCCTTGGAAAAGGCCGTCCGGCGCGGGACCCTGATCCCGGTCCCGCAAGAATCGGCGGTGTACTACTTCCTCAACTCGCCGCGCGGCCGCGCCGCGGCTGAGTCCCTGCGGAGCGGGGACCTGTCCCCCGAATCCTTGGCCGCCTCCGCCCCGCCGGTCGAACGCCCGAACGTCTTCAAACTTTACGAGGAAAACATCGGCCCGCTGACGCCGCTCATCGCCGACATGCTCAAGGATGCCGAGCAGACCTATTCCGAGGCGTGGGTGGCCGAGGCGCTGGAGATCGCCGTCAAGAACAACAAGCGCAACTGGCGCTACGTGGAAGCGATTTTGAAACGCTGGAAGGAAGAAGGCCATGCCCAAAAGCAAGATAGACGAGACGCTCAAGAAGATGGCCGCCGGTACATCGAAGGCGAGTACGCCGATTTCATCGAGCATTGAAGCCCTGGGTGACCCGGACTGCCCGCACTGCGGCGGACTGGGTTACCTGCGCCGCGACGCCGATCCGGGTTCGCCTGAATTCGGCCGGTTGGAAATCTGCACCTGCCGCGCCGGCGCGGTCAAGCGCGCCGTCCGTGACCGTCTCTTCTCTCTCAGCCACCTCGACGAACTGACGCATCTCACTTTCGAGGCCTTCAAGCCGCGCGGCCAGGTGGGATTGGGGGAATGGCAGGCCCACTCCCTCGAAATCGCCTTCAATTCCGCCCGCCAGTATGCCGCTTCGCTCAAGGGCTGGCTGCTTCTGCAGGGAGGCTACGGCAGCGGCAAGACCCACCTGGCGGCCGCGATTGCCAACCAGGCCGTCAGCATGGGCGTGCCGACCCTCTTCCTGACCGTCCCCGACCTGCTCGACCTGCTGCGCTTCGCCTTCGACGCCGAAGATGTCACCTTCGAGGAACGCTTCGAGCAGATCCGCACGGCTGCCCTGCTGGTGCTGGACGACTTTGGGACTCAAAGCGCCACCCCCTGGGCGCAGGAGAAATTGTTCCAGATCGTCAATTATCGTTACATCAACAAATTGCCCCTGGTGGTGACGACCAACGTCCCGCTGGACGAAATCGAAGACCGCATCCGCTCGCGCCTGCAGGACCCCGAAATGGTCAGCGTCCTGCGCATCAACGCCCCCGATTACCGCAACCCAATGGACGATACCGGGCACCCCGACCTGTCTTCCCTGGGATTGTTCTCGAAATGTACTTTCACCAATTTCTCCACGCGTGACGACGAAGGCCTGCCAGCCGATCAAATCCGCTCGCTGGAGAAGGCGCATAAAGCGGCGGTCGCCTTTGCGGAAAAGCCGCGCGGCTGGCTGGTATTCATGGGCGAGTATGGCTGCGGGAAGACCCACTTGGCCGCGGCCGTCGCCAACTACCGCGCCGCCAAGGACATCCCTCCCATCTTCGTCACCGCGCCGGACCTGTTCGATCACCTGCGCGCCACCTTCAGCCCGACCAGCAGCGTCTCGTACGACCGGCGCTTCGACGACATCCGCACCGCCCCGCTGCTCGTCCTAGACGATTTGAGCACCAGAGCGGTCAGCCCCTGGGTGCGCGAAAAACTCTACCAGTTGTTCAACCACCGCTACAACGCCGAACTGCCCACCGTGTTCACCACGGCTGAAACCCTCGAAGAAATGGACGCCCGCATCCGCTCGCGTCTACTGGACGCGCGCTTGTGCACGATTTACGCCATCACCGTCCCGGCGTATCATGGGGGAAAAAGGAAACCCAGCGGCAAGAGATGACCAGCAAAAAAACTATCAGGACTCAACCTACAGGACCGTAGGAAGAACAAATAGGCACGGTATAATTTTGCTGATAATCATTCCCACTGCGCCATAAGAGGAGAGGATGAAATGTTTGCTAAATTGGAATTGGTGAACTTTAAAGCATTTAGCAAAGTCAGGTTAGATTTAAAGCCAATAACCTTGCTTCTGGGTCCCAACAATTCAGGCAAGTCATCAATCATTGCAGCCTTGCGATTACTAATACAAACAACCGAAAGCCTAGACCCAGACGTGACTTTATTACTAAGTGGGATTATGGGAGACCTAGGAACATACAAAGATGTCGTCCATGGAAACCACAGAGGACGCCCCATAGAAATAGAAGTCGCAGTTTCATCAAGTACAAGTGAATTTGATAGGTTGGAAAAACAGACCGAAGACCCAATGGAATATTGGAAAGCAAGTTCGCGAGATCTCATTCAGCTAAGGCTTTCATATAAATTTAGGTCAAAGCGAAGAGAAATAATTCTCGAAAATACGGAATTAAGAACTAGCAACAAAATGTTGATTAGAACTGCATATTCTGAAGATTCGGAGCGACAGTCGATAGAAAAATTGGGTGATTCAGAAATTCCGTCCAATTTAAAGGCAAGCATTTCCCGCGGCTTACGAATGCAGAACTTTTCTCCAATGCCATCACCCTTCTTTATGTTGAGAGAAAACAAAGACAGTGCATTAAAAGAATTCTTGCCAGAGAAAGAAATCGAAAAGCGGCTACGCATTGTTTCGTCTTTATCAAGAGTCGTCAGCCGTTCACTACATCATTCTGATTATATTGGCGGAATGCGAACACCGCCTTCTCGCCTATATTCCTATACAGGTGAGAAACGTCGCCGAATTGGGGCAGTTGGAGAGAACGCAGCAAATATACTTATGATGGATACAAGACGAACAGGCTCTAAATCCGCTAACGTGGCAAAAAGAGTTAGCGACTGGCTTAGTCGTGCGGATATTGCGTCCGATTTACGGATAAATCCATCGTCAGATAGTTTCTATGAAATACGCGTTAAACATCCAAAAACGGATGAAGAAGAAAATTTAGCTGATGTTGGCTTAGGAAATAGCCAGGTGTTACCAGTTTTGATTGGTGGATATAATTTATCGCGGGGATCAACCTTTTTAGTAGAAGAACCTGAGATTCATCTTCATCCTAAAGCGCAATCGGAACTAGGGAGTTTTTTCCTAGACTTATATAACTCTGGAGTTCAGACTGTTATCGAGACTCACAGCGAACACATGATTGTTAGACTTCAACAATACGTAGCAGACAAAAAAATCTCCCCGAACGATATTCAAGTCTATTATATTTATTCGCGCGATAAAGAAAAAATAGCCAAACCTTTGAGTTTAGATTATGAGGGAATATTCGTAGAAGAATGGCCAGAGGGCTTTTTCCCAGAGAGGCTTGAAGAAGCAAAGAAACTTGCTCGTATTCGTTTTGAGCAGTCAAAATACAAGGGACAGATTGAAGACCAAGTTGAAGAATAGGGGAAACTCATGGGAAATATTCTTGTAGATACGCAACTAGTGGTGAATTATTATAAGGAAGAAAATAAAGGGATGACCCCTGAAGAGATGAATATTACAGGTTCGACAGTCGGTTTATTTCAAAAAATTATTGCTCATCGTGATATTATTTTTGTAGATTTTGCAGGAGTTGATGATAATGGAAAAGAAAAAGATGGAAAGATTTTGTCTGAGTGGAAAAAACATATTCCTAACGTTGCCAAGTATTGGTTTGATCAATGGTATGCTACGTTGTTGGGAAGTGGTCAAATAAAATTCATCTCCATGTCCAATTGTCAGAATCTGCTACAAACACTTTATAGTAGATATAATTTTCCACAAGATGGTTGGGACAAATGGTATGTCCGTACTGCAAAATCTGTAGTCAGTGCTGGAATAAATGGTGATGGAGGTTTTCCTGTTGTAATAATTACAGAGGATTTAGATTTCTACGACCCCAACCAAAAGAACAGATTACGAGGAAATGCCCGATTGGATTTTATGAGACAACAACAAGGCACAATCCCACCCGTGTTGGCTAATGATGGCATTGGAGTAATGTGCGTGTGTCTTTATTAAATTTCTCCGCCATCCCAGCGGATTGCACTCAACCAAAAGGACGGCCATTACCTTGTACTAGTTAAGATTTAATCTGACACTCTTGAACAATTCGATATAATGACCAAGGAGTGTCAAGATGACAAACGAAGAAAAAATCATCAAGAACAAGGCAGGCTTGCTGCGACTTGCAGAGCAGCTTGGGAATGTCAGCCAGGCCTGTAAAGTAATGGGCTACTCGCGAGACAGCTTCTACCGTTTCAAGGAGTTGTACGAAGAACACGGTGAAGCAGGTCTGCAAGAGATCAGCCGGAAGAAGCCCATCCTGAAGAACCGGGTGGACCCGGCGGTCGAAGAAGCGGTCGTGCAGATGGCAGTGGATCGGCCAGCCCTTGGACAGCTACGGGTCTCGAACGAACTCAAGAAGCAAGGCATATTCGTTTCACCAGGTGGCGTACGCTCGATCTGGCAACGGCATAACCTGGAGACGTTCCAGAAGCGTCTGCAAGCCTTGGAAACCAAGGTGGCGGCCGAGAACCTGATCCTGACCGAAAACCAGCTCCAGGCTTTGGAGCGAGCGAAGCAGGAAAAAGAAGCCCACGGTGAGATCGAGACAGAACATCCTGGCTACCTGGGTGCGCAAGATACCTACTACGTTGGCACGATCAAAGGCGTTGGGCGCATCTACCAGCAGACTTTTGTGGACACCTATACCAAAGTGGCCTTCGCCAAGCTGTATGACCGCAAGAATGCGCTGGTGGCCGCCGATCTGCTCAACGATCAGGTCCTGCCCTTCTTCGAGCAGGAAGGGATCCGCTTGCTGCGCATCCTGACCGACCGAGGCACGGAATACTGCGGAGCGCTGGAACATCACGAGTTCGAACTCTACCTGGCCATCGAGGATATCGACCACACCAAAACGAAGGCACGCTCTCCGCAGACCAATGGCATTTGCGAACGCTTCCACCGCACCATTCAGGAAGAATTCTACGCCATCGCCTTTCGCAAGAAGATCTACAACTCGATTGATGAACTACAGGCCGATCTGAACCAATGGCTGTATGATTACAATCACGAACGTACCCACTCCGGAAAGTACTGCTTTGGAAAAACGCCTTATCAGACTTTCCAGGAGACCAAACATCTCGCAAAGGAGAAAATGCTGGATACCCTTTTTCAAAGAACGATTGAAACACAATCTTCCCAGGATCTGACAGGTGCTACACCTCTGTCCAATCCCATCCCGTGTCAGACCAAGTCTTGACTATTACACTTTCATTCTTCCTTCGCGATCACCTCTTCCAGCGTCACCCTCAACACCTTCGCCAGCGTCCCTTTGCGCCTGCCGGTCTGGATCGGTGAGAAAGATGGGGTTTCCCTGTTTTCATGTATAATTCCCGCCATGAGCGAAATCTTCCAGAAAGTTCTCGGTCTCATCGAACAGAACCAAATCCAGATTTCCGCTCATGGCTACGATGAACTGGCTGACGACAATATCCTCGTCCGCGAAGTGCTGGCAGGCGTTTCCAGGGCGATTGTTGTTGAAGAATACCCCGATTATGTCAAGGGCTCATGCGTGCTGGTCTTGCAACATGACGGCCGAGACAAACCTATACACGTACTGTGGGGCATCCCAAAAAATGCAACCGCCCCCGCTGTATTGGTAACGGCTTACAGACCCGATCCTGCCCGCTGGTCGGACGATTTTACAAGGAGAAAGAAATGACTAAAAAACAAACCACGAAATTGATTCGTTTTGGCGAGTACGCTGCCGAAGTGGATGTAGAACTGGTTTACACAGACGATGAATGGTCTCCATATTTATCCGTGGATGATGCGATGAAACTCGATGATGTCCGTGAGGCGCTTCGGCAAAAAGACTTTGTCACCGCAACAAAACTGGCCCGTGTTTACAAGCTTTCCCCACTGGCTGTGTAAGATACCCCCTCGATATTCACATTTCAGACAAATAGGCGGCTATCACGCCGCCCAAAACAGAATTTTGTAAACGCTCTTATTCACTCGCCGTAAGTCCTCACGGCAGCCACAGGAACGTGTTCATCATCTGCTCGAAGACCGCCGATTCTGCCGCATAGTCGTAAACGGCTGGCGGGATGTCGTAATGGGCAGGGTTGGTGGAATGCAGGACGAATTCCAGACTGATACAGATGCTGCCGTTCGAGACCGAGTAGGCCACCCATTCGTAAATATTCCCCGCCCCGGCATCGGAGCCCTCCTCCAGGATGAAATCAACGCCATTAAAAGTCACAGGTGTCTGTGGAATGGTTCCGGGAGCCCAACCCGCGCCCAGCGAACTGAGGCAGGGGCTGGCGAGGGAGCCGTACGCGATCTGTAAATATTTCTCGCCCAGGTTGGTATCGGGCGCAATCGGCAAGTCAATGCGCGTCATCGCTTCCAAGTACAACGTCCCGTCCGGGGGATACTGGATCGAGAAACCGGCGTAGGTGTCGGTGTACGTCAGCCAGCCGACCGGTCCTTCCGGAGTCGAAAGAGGCGCAACAGATGGCACGGGGGCAGCCGTCGGCGTAGGGACGGGTATGTTGCAGGCCGCCAGGGCCAGCAACAGGAGGCCGCATACCATACCGGATAAGGTTGTTCTCATAGGTTTTCCTTTCTTCCAACCAGCCGCCTGCTATTTATCTTCGAGGGCAGTTCGTTGGTCTCGATACGGCGGCGGTGATTGAGTAGGCTGAAGGCCGTATCGAAATCCCGCCGCCTACTCGACCACCATTTGCCAGAAAGTGTCAGGTGGTTTGTTCTTCAATAAAGATTCTAAACCTGTTTCGGCCCTCCTTCAACATGACCTTTTGGCCAGATCCCCTCCTCGGCAGGTAGACAGGACAACTACTCCAAGCGAATACTTTCCAAAACGGCGGCGAGTTTCTGGGCGATCTCCTCGCGGCTGAAATGTTCCTCCAGATACTTCCGCCCCGCCAGCCCCATGCGGCGGGATTTCTCCCTGTCCGCGGCCAGCGAGCGGACGGCCTGCGCCAGCGCGGACGGGTCGCCAGGTTGGGTAAAAATGCCGCAGCCGGCCGCCTCGACCACCTGGCGGATGACACCGTCAATGGCCAGCACCACGGGACGCCCGGCGGCCATGTAGTCGAAGACCTTGTTCGGGTAGGGGGTCTTGTATTCTTCGATCGGCTTCAGGATGGCGATACAGGCGTCCGCGCCAGCCAGGGCCTCGGCCATTTCCGTCTTGGGGATGGGCGGGAGGAACAGAACATTGGCCAGACCCGCGGCCTGCTCCTGCAAGCGGGCCTTTTCCTTCCCGTCGCCCAGGAAAACGATCTGGACCTCGGGGTTGCTGCCGGCCAACAATTGGGCGGCCTCCAGGACCACGCCCAGGTCGTTGGACAAGCCGTGCGCGCCGGCGTAGAGAAGGACGAATTTATCGGTCAGCCGGTGCCGGGTCCGAAAGGCTGCGCCGGTGGCAGACGGGTCGAACATCTCCGGGTCGGCGCCGTTCGGGACGAGGTCCATACGCTTGGCGCCGCGTTCACTCACGTGGTTAAGGTAGCCGGGGCTGTTGACGATCACCCGGTCGGCGCGGCGGTAGAGGAAGCGTTCCAGCCAGAGTGAAAGCCTGATCAGCAGCGGATTCTTCAACACCCCGACGGCGATGGCGAACTGCGGCCACAGGTCGCGCACCTCGAACAAGAATTTGGCTCGTTTGAGGCGGGCCAATGCCCAGGCGGTGACCCCCTGGAAGATGGGCGGCGAGGTGCCCCAGACCACGTCCACGTTCTTTACGCCCAGGCCGGCCCAGAAGGAAGAAACCATAAACGAGATGAAGAAAAGCGAGCGGTGAATGAAGGATTTATGGAGGGCGCGGTAGTTGTAGGCGCGCAGGATGGTCACCCTTGCCTCCATTTCCTTCTCCGT
>JBFMCM010000030.1:0-4998 GCA_040754355.1 Chloroflexota bacterium
TATCCGTTACGATGTGGTCGAATATACGGTCGAGCGCGGTGATACGGTTTCCAGCATCGCGGAGACCTACAAAATCAAGTCCGCCTCCCTGATGTGGGCCAACGACGAGTTGATGAGAGATGGCCCCAATAGTTTAAACGTGGGGCAGGTTCTGCTGGTCCCGCCTGTGGATGGCGTCTTGTACCAATGGCAGGAGGGCGATGCCCTGGAAGCAATCGCGGAGCAGTTCGAGGTCACTACGGATGACATCCTGCTCTGGCCGGGCAACAACATAGATTTGGCTGACCCGGTGATCGAAGTCGGGTCCTATGTCATGATCCCCGGCGGAAAGTCCGATGCCATTCAGTGGGTTTCCCCGGTATTTGCCAGCGGCTCGTCTGGCACCTACACCGGCTCATCCACCTCCTGCGGGAACGAGGGTCCGGTTGGCGGGGGTGGGACGTTGTTATGGCCTTCGCCGTACCATTACATCAATGGCGGCAATCCTTATACCCCGTCCCACCTGGCGATTGACTTGTATGCCCCTGAAGGCACGCCCATATCCGCGGCCGATAGCGGCGTCGTGGTGTGGGCATCTTATGGAGCCTGGAACGGCGGGTATGGCAACGTCGTCATGATTGACCACCGCAACGGTTTCAAGACCCTGTACGGGCACTTGAGCCAGGTGAATGTCAGTTTATGCCAGTGGTTGTATGCAGGCGAGACCATTGGCCTTTCCGGAAACACAGGCAACTCCTTTGGCGCTCACTTACACTTCGAGGTCCGCTTGGGAGGCGGTTATCTCAATCCCTGGGATTACCTCCCGCCGCCCTAGAAAAACAGTCCTGGCAGCCCAACGCTGTCAGGACTATTCATATCCCGATGAACGAACACGATATTCGCAAGACACTTTCGGACCTGCCGCTGCAAGGACTGCGCTTCTACGAACAGACCGGCTCTACGAACGATGTAGCGCTGGCCTGGGCGGCCGATGGCGCACCGGACCTGAGCCTGGTTTGCGCCAATGAGCAGACGCGCGGCCGCGGACGGGGGTCCCGCCGCTGGCTGACGCCTCCAGACGTCGCCCTGGCCTTCAGTCTCATCCTGCGCCCCAAACCTAGTGAAGTGTTCTCTGTGCCGCTTTTTTCCGCGCTGGGGGCTCTGGCAGTGTGCGAGGCAGTGGAGGCCTTGGACTTGTCCCCGGAAATCAAATGGCCGAATGATGTCTTGTTAAACGGGCGCAAGTTTTGCGGAATCCTGGCCGATGCAGTCTGGCTGGATGAAAAAGTTGACAGTGTGGTCCTGGGAGTTGGTGTCAATGTTGCTCCGGCATCTGTGCCCCCTGCGGAGGAATTGAATTTCCCGGCCACCTGTCTGGAGGGTGAGGCGGGCAGGCCATTAGACCGCCTTCATTTTTTGCATGAAATTCTGCTGGCTTTGCTTTACTGGCGCGGCCAGTTTGCCAATGACTTGTACATGCGAGCATGGGAACGGCATCTCGCCTTTCGCGGCCAACAGGTAGAGGTGCGAGGAGAGGTGGGGGCAGGATGGGTTGGGCAAGTGGAGGGTCTGGAACGGGACGGCACTCTGCGCTTACGCTCACCTGACGGGAATGAATTCAAAATTCAGTATGGGGAAGTTCATCTCCGGCCGGTTGTGTGATATACTTTTTTCGAGGTGCCCCATGTTTGATAGTTTTCGCGACCCATCAGACGATGCCTTCTTCAAGGAAGAAGAGCAGGTGCAGGAAATCCCTGAACCCAAAACCGGAAAAAGTTTCCGCCACCGGACATTCGACCAGATAACCGGCACAACAGCATTTCAGCGCTTCACCCTCTCGTTGATGCTTTTGCTTACGATTTGCCTGCTGGGTTTCATGCTGCTGGTCTTTACAGGAAAGATCATCCCTTCGTTCTTGTATTAACCCAACCCCTTGCTTTTTATTATAAAGAGACCGCCTGGCACAAGTGGGCGGTCTTTTATATCATTTACTTTTCAAAAACTCATCTATGGCATTAGCGGATTGGCGGCCACCCACCATGGCCGTGACGACCAGGTCGGGGCCGGTGACCACATCCCCGGCAGAAAAAACGCCAGGGCGTGTCGTCGCACCCGTGTGTCTGTCTGTGACAGTAATCAAACCCCAATCGTGGGTTTCCAGGCCCGGGGTGGTCTTTCCAATGATTGGGTCGGGCCAATACCCAAGGGCTTTGATGGCAGTGTCCACGGCGATGCTGAAGTTGGAGCCTTCCACAGGGACGGGCTTACGACGGCCCTTGGCATCCGGCTCGGCAAGTTTCATTTCGATACATTCGATTGCCGCCAGGCGGCCGTCTTCCCCGGCAATGAATTTGACCGGCTGGGTCAGGAAGCGATACTTGGCACCTTCTTCCTTTGCTAATTGACGGTCCTTCTTGCCCCCGGGCATTTCTTTTTCGGTGCGGCGATAGAGGCAGGTGACTTCTTCTGCTCCCATGCGCAGGGCGGTGCGCAGGCAATCGGAGGCTGTGTCCCCGCCGCCGATCACCACCAGTCTTTTTCCGATCAACGGTCGCTCGCGCATTCCCTCTGGCAGGAGGGCTGGGTCGGTGTTGCCGCGCATCAAGAAATCGGTGGCCTCATATACGCCTGGCAGGTCCTCTCCGGGAGTTTCCATCTTGGCGTCTATGCCCACGCCTACGCCGACAAAAACTGCATCGAAGCCTTCTTTGAATAAATCATCTATTGTCTTGTCTTTGCCGATATAGGTATTGCCGACAAATTTGGCCCCAACCTTTTCATAGTCAGCCCAGCGGCAGAAGAACACTTCCTTGGCGAGTTTGAAGTTCGGGATGCCGTACACCATCAAACCGCCGGGGGCGGGTTTGGAGTCGAAGAAAGTGACGGAGTATCCCTTGCGCAGGAGTTGTTCAGCGCAGCCCATCCCTGCCGGTCCCGCGCCGACGATGGCAACTTTCTTGCCTGTAGGCTCGCCGACCGAAATGGATACCCCTTCAATCTTGCGTTCATAACATGTGACGAACGTTTCCAATGGACCGCACAGGACCGGTTCGTGTGTCTTGTTCAGAACGCACGAGCCCTGGCAGAGCTGTTCGTGTGGGCAGACTCGTGAACATATCTCCGGCAGGGAACTGGTCTGGCGGTAGAGTTCAGCGGCCTCTACATAGCGGCCTTGTTCGATCAGCCACATGGCAGAGGGGATGTCGTTATGGCACGGGCAGGCCACCATGCAGGGGGCAGGATCAGGACAATGGATGCAGCGGGCGGCTTCCTGCATGGCGCGTTCGGAGTCGAGCGGAATGACTACGTCGCCGAAGTCGCATACCCGTTCGGTGGGCGGGCGCGTGGACAGGTCCCGGTAAGGTGTGTAGACGCGTGCCTTACGGTCAATTTCCAGGTACTCACTCGGGATTGTTTGCATGGGCGCCTCCGAAACCTACCAGTCATAAATAAACGATAACTCGTACAAATTTGATATGATAATACTCAAACTCAGCCTCAATACACAGGCGTAAATGTCATGAATGATAGCGACAATTATCACAATGTCCGCCATGCAGAATATCTATTAAGTGACGGATCTCCGAATAAATCCGCCTGAAAAAGCGTTAAAAATGCAGGTGCCTGGTAAAAACGGGTTTGTCATGCCATTCTAGCAACGTGGCGACAGTCGAGGCCGTGTAAAAACTCCATTAATCCAGTCCCTGTTATTCTTTATGAACTTAGGCAGCAAGAGTACAATCGGTGTGTTTCCTTGGAGGTATGTTATGAAGAATATAAAAGAATTTTTCAATCGCCTGTGGGGCGGCATAGTCAAGCACAAGACAATTGTCATTGTCGTGTTGGTGGCCGTAATCTTGGCCTCTTATTTCATCATTCGTAACATTAGCAGCCAGGCGGAGGCAGTCGGAGCACTCCAGACGACCGTCCTCGAACGCGGTACACTGACAGCCAGTGTCGGTGCCACAGGGAATGTGCGCGCCAACCAGACGGCCATCCTGACCTGGCAGACCAGCGGTACGGTCGAGACTGTGGCAGTGGGGATTGGCGACGAGGTTCAGGCGGGGGACGTGCTTGCCTCCCTGGCGCAGACATCGCTTTCACAGAATATTATTCTTGCGCAAGCGGACCTGGTGGCGGCTGAACGCAACCTTGAGAATCTACTCGCCTCGAACACTCCCCGCGCCCAGGCACAATTGGCACTGGTTGATGCCCAGCAAAAGTACGACAGCGCCAAGTACACATTGGATAGTTTCTTGGCCTCCAACCGCGGCGCGTCCAGTGACGCCGTTCAAAATGCCCGGGCGCAATATACAATTGCATTAAACAACCTTGAGCAGGCGCAGAATTACTATAACCATCTCCAGGACCGACCCGATGACGATCCTGCAAAAGCACAGGCTTTTACGTCACTCTACAGCGCCCAGCAGGCGGCCGACCGCGCCAAAAACAATTTGAATTATTTCCTGCTCGTTCCCTCCGGGCGCGACATTGACGAAGCGCGCGCCAACTTGGCGCTGGCTGAGGCCCAACTCGAAGATGCCCAGCGCGAATGGGACCGGCTGAAGGACGGTCCCGATGCGGATGATATCCTGGCGGCCCAGGCGCGGGTAGACGCGGCGCGTGCTGCCGTGGAGATGGCTCAGGTGAATGCCCCATTTAGCGGCACAGTCACCGATGCTGTCCCCATTCCCGGTGACCAGGTTGCTCCTGGTACAACGGCCTTTCGGATTGACGATCTCTCCCGCCTGCTGGTGGAAGTGCAAGTTTCGGAAGTTGACATTAACTCTATACAAATAGGGCAACCGGTCACGATAACATTCGATGCTGTACTTGGGCAGGAATACCACGGGAAGGTGATTGAGGTTGCCCAGGCGGCCTCGGTCGTGGCGGGGGTGGTCAACTTCGATGTCACAGTGGAATTAACCGACACTGACGAACAGGTGAAACCTGGCATGACTGCGGCAGTCACCATTACTGTACAACAACTGGAAGATGTTCTTCTTGTCCCAAATCGTG
>JBFMCM010000031.1:0-14541 GCA_040754355.1 Chloroflexota bacterium
ATCGGCGTAGAGGCGGCCCCAGGCATTGAACTGCCAGTCCACGAGGCGGACGTCACCCCTGCCGTTGACAACAAAGGTTGGACCGCAGTCACGCATCCAGGCGTCGTTGGCGGGTAATTCCACCACGTGGACACGCTCCGGCAGCACGGCGCGGGCGACCTCGAATTGCCGAGGAGTGACGCACATGGTCAGCGGTTCGAACTGGCTGATGGCCCTCGCCACAGCGGCGAAGGCCCTTTGCGCGGGAGCCGCGGCCAGCCGCCAGTTATCCGGTCGTTCGGGCCACAGCATCCAGGTCCGGGCATGCGGCGCCCATTCCGGGGGCATGGAGAAGCCGTCGGCGCGGGGAGTGGAGGTGAGCAGACGGGTCATGGGTGTCTCTAAACTCGACTGTAGACTGTGGACGATGAACAGTCAACCACGGTCTGTGGTCTACTGTCTACGACCGGTTCAGTAGCGCATCAATCCGACCCCTGTGAAAGGCTTTGAGTTCCTCCGAGGGTCGTTTCATGCGAGGATATACAAAGTATACAAGCAAACCCTTTTCTGTATGCAGGCGGTTTTCGGATTGGTCGAAGATGATGGAACGCGGGTGATCCATTACCTCATCGGTCGCTTCGACGCCGCGTGAGGCCGGCAGGCAGTGCATGAACTTGCAATGCGATGGGGCCTTCTCGAACAACGCCTGGTTGACCTGGTAAGTGGGCATGAAGGCGGCGCGGCGCTCGGGGATCTGGTCTTCCTGGCCGACCCACCACCACAAGTCAGTGTAGATAAAGTCAGCCTCGCGGACGGCCGCCACCGGATCTTCCGTGACCGTGAGCCTGCCGCCCGATTTTCGGCAGTTTTCCAATGCCCAGGTCTGCCATTCGGCGGGTGCCTGATATTTCTTCGGGGCAGCGTGGGTGAAATGCATCCCCATACTGGTGCAAATCAGCATGAGCGACGAAAGTACGTTGGTGGCGTCGCCGACGAAGGTCATGTTCAAGTCTTCGAGCCTCTTACCCTCCGGCTTGTGCTCGATCATGGTGGTCACGTCGCAGACCACCTGGGTAGGATGATTGTAGTCGGTCAAGCCATTGATGACCGGTACTTCAGCGTGTTTCGCCAGTTCGGTCATGGTGGCATGTTTGAGCGTGCGGGCGAAGATGGCGTCGCACATGCGCGAAAGCACTTTAGCCGTGTCATACATGGCCTCGCGTACGCCCAAGTGGATCTCGCCTGGCTTGAGGTAGAGGGCGTGCCCGCCCAGTTCCGTCATGGCAACCTCGAACGAGACGCGCGTCCGGGTGGAGGGTTCCTCAAAGATCATCGCCAGTGAAGCGCCTTCGAGCAGTTTGGGTGTGCAGCCTTCCTTGTCTGCGGTTTTGATCGCCCGCGTCAATTCGATCATGTCGAGCAGTTCCTGCCTGCTGAAATCCTGCGTGTCAATAAAGTGGCGAAGCATGGATACTCCTCCTTTGAGAAGATGCACTTGAACGGGCGTACATGATTTTCAATCTTCAGCACCAACTCTCTTTTAAAAAAGCCCGGCATGCCGATCGCCGGGTCTCTTGCAACGGATATGTCTATCTTTTCCTTGCCTTTTCCGCAGCCGCGAACCCGGCATCCAGCGCCTTGAGATTCATTTCCTCGGTGCCGCGCGGGGCGCGGGCGGTGACGGCTTTTTCGATCGCCTCGCGTGAGACGACCCCCGTCAGCCCTACCAGCACACCCAGGGCGACCGTATTGGCTGTGATGACCCGACCGGTGGTCTTGAAAGCCAGTTTCGTAACCGGGATGCGGATCGCCTGCGGTGCGCTGCTCGAATCCACTTTCTCCGCGTCCACGATGAGCAGCCCCCCGGGCCTGACGCTGGAGGCGAATTTCTTGAACGCCTCCTGGCTCAAGGTCACCACCACGTCCGCGTTCAACACTTCGGGGTGGTCAATCTCCCCCTCGGCTATCACCACCTCGGACTTGCTCGCCCCGCCACGCGCCTCCGGCCCGTAACTCTGGGTTTGGACGGCGTTCTTGTTGCTGTGGATGGCAGCCGCTTCGGCCAGGATGATCCCGGCCAGGATCATGCCCTGCCCCCCTTCGCCAGCCAACCGGACCTCGGTCCGGGGAGCCATTTTCTCGGTCATTTCTCACCTCCCTGGACGCGCGTGATCAAGTTGGCATATATATGCGTATACTGTGGCCGCTCGATATTGACGCAGTTGCCGCGCACGATCTTGGTATTGGCTGCCTTTTCCTCCGGCGGGAGTTTATCGTAGACCGATTTGGCGATGCTGTTGTCTTTCAAGGCGCGCATCATATCGGCGGCTGTGCCAAGTTTGTTCAGGCGGCCATAGGTGGTATGGCAGTACGAAACCGCCTCGACCAAACTAAAACCATCCTTGGCAATTGCCTCAGTCAGGAACTTATCCAATTCGAGGGCGTGATAGGCAGTGGAACGCGCCACATAGGTGGCTCCGGCGGCAATTGCCAGTTCGCAAATGGGGAAAGGCGGTTCCACATTGCCATATGGAGCGGTCGTGGCACGCCCACCGACCGGAGTGGTTGGGCTGTACTGGCCGCCGGTCATGCCGTAGATGGCGTTATTGACCACCAGCGCCGTGATGCCCAGGTTCCGTCGGGCCGCGTGAATGAAGTGATTGCCGCCGATGGCCAGGGCGTCGCCGTCGCCCATGATGGCGATAACTTTCATGTCCGGGCGGGCAATCTTCAGACCGGTTGCAAAGGCCAGGGCACGTCCGTGAGTGGTGTGCAGGGTGTTGAAGTCCATGTAGACGGGCATGCGCGCCGTGCAGCCGATACCTGCCACCAGGGCTACCTCGTCTTTCTTCAAGCCAAGGTGGTCTATGGCACGGATGAGGGCTCCCATCACGACGCCGATGCCGCATCCCGAACACCAGATAGTAGGAAACTTCTTGTTCTTGCGCAGTTTCTGGAGGGTTTTATTTTGTTCAAACCAGTTTTCCGGGAGGTCAAGAAACTCCCCTTCGTTCAAACCATGGGCTTCCAAGAAATGTTCGCTCATGTTTCAGCCCTCCATCGCGTCCAGGATCATCTGTGGCGTTACCATCTCGCCGTTGGCGCGCGTCACGCGGACGACTTTCTTGCGCCCGACCATGCGCTCCACCTCGTACGCCAGTTGGCCGAGGTTCATTTCCGGGACGATGATCTTGTCCACGCGCTCGCCCAGGGCTTCCACCTGCTTTTCGGGGAAGGGCCAGATGGTGAAAAGGGTCAGCATGTCCACCTTCTTCCCCTCTGCCCGCGCCAGTTTCATGGCATGACGCGCTGTGCGCGCCGAGCAACCATAGGATAACAAACCTATTTTCGCCCCTTTTTCGTAGTTCTCTTCAACCAGCGCAATTTCGTCTATATACTTTTCCAGCTTCCCATTGACGCGCTCCAGCCAGGGGTCTATCTCGTCCAGGCGCTGGGTGGGAAAACCCACCTCATCGTGCAGCAAGCCGGTGATATGGTACCGGTAGCCTTTGCCAAACGGCATGAATGGAGGGATGCCCTCAGGTGTGTTGCGAAAGGCTTTATACGTTTTTGGAGGTTCATTAACTTTGTGCTCGAACACATGGATGGTTTTGAAATCAGGCAGTTCCAAAGGTTCGCGCATATGGCCGATGATTTCGTCCGTCAGCAGGATGACCGGGGTTCGGAATTTCTCGGAGAAGTCGAAGGCTGTAACCGTCAGGTCGAAGGATTGGCGTACCGAGATCGGGCTTAGAACGATAATGGGATGGTCGCCATGCGTTCCCCAGCGGGCCTGCATCACGTCCCCTTGGGAGGCGGCAGTGGGCTGGCCGGTGGAGGGTCCGAGACGCTGGACATCCACCACCACGCACGGGATTTCAGCAATGGCTGCGTAGCCGAGGTTCTCTTGCATCAGCGAAAAACCGGGGCCGCTGGTGGCGGTCATGGATTTGAGTCCGCCCACGCGTCCCCCGATGATGGCAGCCATACTGGCGATCTCATCTTCCATCTGGATGAATTTTCCTCCCACCTTGGGCAGTTCACGGGAGAGAACTTCCGCTACTTCGGTAGAGGGGGTGATGGGGTAGCCGGCATAGAAACGGCAGCCGGCTGCGATTGCGCCCAGGGCGATTGCTTCATTGCCTTGCATCAACTTGGCAGTCATGGCAGTCTCCTATTCCAATTTCTTGACTACAATAGCCAAGTCGGGGCAGTGGGTGTCGCAGAAATGACAGGCAGTGCAGTTCTCGGGGTGAGCAACAATGGGATGATCATCGCTCCCATTCATAGCCAGGGTGCCGGTCGGGCAGAAGGTGACGCAAATATGGCAGCCTTTACACCATTTCCCATATAAAAACACTTTGCCGCGTGGCCCATTCTTGCGTGTCGGGACTCCCCTGGATGGAGTGGGGTTGGACTGATCGGCTTGAGCAATTTTCGACATTAATACCTCTATGTAAACAATAATCTGGCAGCAATCATTGCTTCTAGTGCCAGGCATGATTTTATTGGAAATCCCCGGTCAGGGTAATAGATAAAAGTCCTCATTCGCAGGTTACTTCCCGCCAGTTTGCTTGTGAACTTCTAGAAAAACAAGTCCCTCTCCCGGTGACTGGGAGAGGGACAGTTCCATTGGCACGATTAAAACATCAGAAATCCTAAACTGCTTTGAGCACTCCCAGCCAGTGGATGCTGTTCGACCGACACTGTGGACACATTCTTTCTATATTGTGATTGTAAAGGCTGGTCCATTGGTGACCGCAGCGCAGGCAGATAAAATTGGAATTCTGATTCTCTTCCGTATTGCGTGGATTGCGCGGACTGGGAACTTTAGCCTCTTGCAAGGCGATGCGGGTTTGCTCTACCTCTGCCTGAGTCACACCTTGACGTTTTTTCTCCGCCTCTTTCATGATCGTCTGCCAGCGCGCTCCTTCAGCAGCCGAACACCACTCTAATAGCAAGCGGTCAGGGCGCAAGCCGGCTTTCTCCAGACCATCCCACAACCCGTCCAAGCGGCGCATTGTGCTGCGATTGGCATCTATGTAATGACAGTCCACATAATGACAGCCCGAGACCAGCACCACCGGGGCTCCCTTGCGGAAGGCATACCAAACGAATTCTGGGTTAACACGCGCGGAGCACATCGTGCGGATAATGCGCCCGTTGGGCGGGTAGGCCATGCGACTCACCCCGCAGGTGTCTGCGCCTGCATAGGAACACCAGTTGCAGGCAAAGGTGGGGATCTTATCTATCGGATTGTGTTCAAGGATGGCGTCCAGCTGCGCGTAAATGGCCTGGTCGCTGAAATGACGCATTGCGATGGCCCCATACTTGCACTCCGCCGCGCAGGTGCCGCAGCCTGCACAGGCCGCGCTGACCACGCTGGCGACCTCTTTCTTTTGCCACTGGATGGCGCTGAAGGGACAGACATTCGCACAGATACCGCACATCTTGCAAAGATCCTTGTCCACGACCGCGGTGATGGCCTCAACGGCATATTTGGACTTGTTAAGCAGGATAGCCGAATGCGAGGCCGCTGCACTAGCCTGGGTGACGCTCTCACGCACGTCCTTAGGACTCTCGGCGCAACCAGCGATGAAGACCCCCTTGGTGGGCGTGTCCACTGGCTTCAGTTTGGCGTGGGCCTCCTTCAGGAACCCGCTTGGTGATTTCGAGAGGCTGACCATCTGGCGCACTGGCTCTGTATTTACGGCCGGCTTGGCGCCCACGGCCAGGACAAGCATCTCGAACTCATGCCTCTCCAAACGGTTGCCGGTTGTATTTTCAACTGTGACCAGCAAGTTTCCGGTTGGTGCATCTTCGCGCACCTCGCCGGGCAGGCCCCGGATGTAGCGCACGCCGTTGCTTTTGCTGCGCAGCAATAACTCTTCGAAACCTTTACCGAAAGCGCGCAAGTCCATGTAGAACACGGTCAGATCAATGTCGGGATAATTATCCTTCAGGTATTGGCTGGCTTTGATGGTATTCATGCAGCAGATGTTGGAACAGTAGGGATTCCCATGCTCCAGGTCCTGGGTGCGCGAACCAACGCATTGGATAAAGCCGATCCGCTGCGGTTTTTGCAAGTCGCTGGGCCGTCCGAGATGGCCCTCCAGCGGACCGCCCGTGCAGAGCAAACGTTCAAGTTCCAGACTGGTGACCACATTAGGGAAGCGCCTATACCCGTATTCATTCAGGGCGGTAGGATCGTACACTTCCATACCTGTAGCCACGATGATCGCCCCAACATCGAAGTTCAGGATCTCGTCCTGCATATCGAAATCAATGCACTTCTTCTCACAGGCCTCGATGCATTTGCCGCAGGCGATCGGGTTTTGCCCCAAGCATTCGTCCCGGCTGATCATGTACGCCGCGGGCACAGCCTGCGGGAAGGGAATATGCGCGGCCTTGCGGCTGCCCAATCCAATCTGATACTCGTCGGGCACAACTACCGGGCAGACCTTCGAACAGTCACCGCAGGAGGTACATTGGTCCTCGTGAACATAACGGGCTTTCTTGCGAACCCGGACCTTGAAGTTGCCGATATACCCTGAAACATCTTCGACCTCTGAGTAAGCCAGGAGTTTGATTTTGGGATGTCGACCGACATCCATCATTTTCGGTCCGAGTATTCATATGCTGCATTCGATGTCTGGGTAGACCTTGTCTAACTGGGCCATGATGCCCCCAATCGAAGGTTTCCGCTCCACCAGGTAAACCGGGTGCCCGGCATCCGCCAGATCGAGAGCAGCCTGGATTCCCGCCACTCCACCACCAATCACCAGGGCAGCATCCGTGACCGGGACGTTCAGTTCGTCCTGCGGGAACAGCCAGCGGGCGCGCGCCACCGCCACGTCTACGATGCCCATCGCTTTGCGGGTGGCTGCCTCCCGGTCTCCGGGGGTGACCCACGAACAGTGTTCGCGAATGTTAGCCATCTCCAGCAGGTAGGGATTCAGCCCGGCCCCCTCGATGCATTTACGAAAGATGGCCTCATACGAGGTTGGCGAACAGGAGGCCACCACAACCCGGTTCAGGTTGTTCTCGTGGATGACCCGCTGAATCTCATGCTGGCCTGGATCAGCGCAGGTATATTTATTGCGCACTGCGGTAACCACGTCTGGCAGACTGGCAGCATGTTCACGCACGGCTTCAGTATCGACGGCGCCAGCGATGTTCGAGCCGCAATCACACACGAAAACACCGATACGCAAATTATCTGTCACCAATGGCTACCTCCTCATGGAATTCTTTTGTAGATAGGGCGGTCAGACGTTCAGCCACCAGCGTGGTTAAGTCGCGGATCTCGATCGCGATCTTCTCCCCCAGGATGGGATCGTTCTGGGCGCACTTCAGGTGGATCTGACACTTCAGGCATGTGGTCACAAGGGTTTCCGCACCAGTAGCCTTTGCCTCCTGCAAGCGTTCAACTTGGATACCCTTGCTTACCTGTCCGCAAGCGCGCCAGCAACTCGTTCCGCAGCACTGACTGGAAGCGCGGTTGCGTTCCATCTCGACCAACTCCAGCCCTATGCCTTCGATCACCTGGCGCGGGGCATCATAGATGCCGAGATGGCGTCCCAGCCGGCAGGGATCCTGGTATGTAACCCGGGTGGTAGGCAAATCATCAGAAGGCTCAGAAATGGACAAACCGTGCTGCGCCAGCAGTTCACTCAAGTGCAAGACCTCCATGCCGTGGCCGCCGACATACTGTGGATAATCCAATTTGAGCGTACGAACACATTCAGAGCAGGTGGTGACGATGCGTTTGGCATTGGTGGCTTTGAACCTTTCAATGTTGATCCTGGCAAGGGCCTGGAAAGTCTCCACATCCCCTTCCCAGAGCTGGTCGTGACCACAACAACGTTCATCAGCCAGCACCTGAGGCTTGATGCCAAGATGATTCATCACACGCACGGCAGCCTGGGCGATCTTGACCCCTTCCATTCCAATCTTCGCAAACAACGGATCAAAATACGGTATGCAGCCCACAAAATAGATCGTATCCGAATCCTCAGAGAACTTCATATCCTCACGAACCCAGGTCAAGCGGCTTTGGCGCATATCGGGATTGGTCATCATTCGACCCCAAGTCTGAATCATCTCGCTATGCGTGCAGTCACCGGTGCGGTTGAATGACCTCGCCAGGTTGCGCGCCCCGCGTACAAATTCCGAAAAATTGACGCCGGATGGGCAGATCTCGGTACAGCGCTTGCATGTGAGGCAGGCCCAGAAGAGCGGGTCATCCATTAAATCATCGCCCCGACCTTGGATGGACTTTTCGACCAACAGCCGCGGACCGGTGTGCTGGCGCGTCTCCCAGCGCGTAATCGGGCAGATAGAACTGCACTTTCCGCAGTCCAGGCAATACCAAACTCGATTTTCCTTGATGAGGTCCTGGAGTATGTTCATGAGCGTCCTTTCCGCCCGCTCAGACCGGCCATAAAGTATTCTACCTTGTCCACAAAGCCCTGACCATCGCCAGCCGCCAGCCAATCCAGCCTGAACTGGTCTTCGCGATAACCGAGCAGCATCGTCAGGCTTTTGGCTTCAGCATAGACCTCCTCGGCGCGACGATTACCGAACTCGAAGTGACAGGCCTGTGGTGGGCAACCTAAAAGCAGGACGCCCTTGGCACCATTCTCGAAGGCCTTGAGGATGATGCCAGGACTGATCTGGCCAAGACACATGACCTTGAGGGGAATGACCGCGGGTGAATAGCCAAGATGCTTCGCTCCAGCCGTCTCAAGGCCGTTGTAGGCATTCCAATTACAGGTAAAGACAATGATTTTAGGATCCGCCATTTAGCCGCCTCCTGCCAATATTACTCCGAGCATGGCTTCCAATTGTTCGTTGCTTACTGTCCCTGCCGAAATTGCCCCGGATGGACAGCGAGCCGCACAGGTGCCGCATCCGGTACAAATGATCGGGTCTATCCATGAACGAATGCGCCGTTGATCACCGACAATCAACCCGGGCGCGCCTACCTCGCAGACTTTGACACAGGTACTGCATGCCCGGCAGCGGGTCGGATCAACGATCGCGGTCTTCGAAGGATGGGATGTTACCCGCACAAGCCAGTCAGCCAGACGGGTCGCGGCGGCTGCTCCGCATATTTGTGGATCCAAGGCCGGGTCGCAGAAAAAGACTCCTGGCCGGCGGGTTTCTGATCCATCCCCTGCACTCTGCGGGCGCGGTTGCAGCTCAGGTCGCCCAAATGCTTCCAGCAAGAGGGCTGCTTCATGATCATCGCATGGCGACAAAACCATTGCGGAAGCCTGGAAAGTCTTGCCATTTCTAAACACCGTGTACTGTCCATCCACTCTCCGCACCTCCCTTGGCAAACCTTGCAGACGTTGTGCATTGATGTCATATTTGCCAAGCACTTGTTTGCAGACAGATGCCGCTTCGCCTTTTCCAAGCACCAGCGCAGTGGGGTCAACCTGGGTGCTAATTCCTAACCTCGCATTCTGGATTCGAAGTTTCGCCAATGCCGCCTCAATCATGAGTGCTGCTTTATTCGTCGCCAATTTCGGATTGGCAGGATGCACCCAGGCACATTGCTCACGGATATTCACAAACTCAAGCGGAGCCGTCCTGGCGACTCCTGCCGTCGTATTCCCAAATAAGCCCAAATTCTGCTTGCACCTCAGGCGCTGGTAGGTGCAGCTGTCACAAACCAAGTCTTCTGTGCAACAGGCGCAGGCTGCCAGAACAACGCGATTCAAATTATGTGTCTGAATGACCACCCGCATTATCCCGGCAACCTCAGGCAAACAGGAGAAAGCCAGCGTCTGTGTATGAACAACATCCGGCAGGCTGGCGCAGCGTTTGCACACCTCGTCTGTGTCCACGACAGCCCCAATCTCCCCTCCACACTGACAGACAAAGATTCCAATCCGGGGAGCCTCATCCACCCGGAGCGTCTGAGGGGAGAGGAATGCGGGAATATGGCTCGTATCAACATACTTGATGGCGCGCGCCACAGCAGCCGAAGCCGAAAGGGTATCATCCGGGGAAAGCCTGTAACACCCATTGCCCTCCGTCAACCCAAGCGGGGAAAATTGTTCGGGCGCCGCGGCGAAGATTATTGCTCCGGCTTCCAACTCGTTGAAATGTACATATTGATTGTGAATCACCGCCCCAGTCTTGCAGACCTGCACACAGGCCTGACATTCGCTGCATGGACCACAAGCCAAGCAGCGTTGCGCTTCTGCAACAGCCTGTTCAGCCGTATAGCCTAACTCGACTTCACAAAAACTGCTCAGGCGTTCTTCCATAGAGATTACTGGAACACTCGCGCGTTGAATGGGTATTTTTTCAGCCTCGGTCAATTCCCGGCGGGCAATGGGCACCTCGCGTGCGTCAACCACAACGGCCTCCAAGGGGTGGCTGCGCAGGTAAGCGTCAATGGACGCCGCGGCCTGCTTGCCCATCCCGATGGCCTCGATCACCACCATTTTGTCGCTGGTGACCGCGTCGCCTACAGCGAACACGCCCGGCCGGCTGGTCATGAAACTTGGGTCAGCCACGTTGATGCGTTCATCACGCCGTATGGCAATGCCATGATCGCTTCCCAGGAAACTCAAATCAGGTGCCTGGCCAATTGCCAGCACTACCAGGTCTAAATTAATGGCGAACTCGCTTCCAGCGATTGGCACGGGACGACGCCGGCCGCTGGCATCCGGTTCACCCAGCTTCATGCGGATACATTCCAGACCAGTTACGCCGCGCTTGTCATTTCCCAATACCCGTACAGGCGAGACCAGGAAATCGATCTTGACGCCTTCCAATAGGACATCCTCGATTTCCTCAGGCATGGCGGGCATTTCATTTCGCGTGCGCCGATATAAGATGCGTACATCCTTCACACCCACCCTCAGGAGCGCGCGCGAAACATCCATGGCCGTGTTCCCGCCGCCGAGGACTGCTACGCGCGTCTTAGAACCTCGCCTTAAAAATGCTTCAACCTGGGACCGGTAACTGGAGTCCTGTACCCGCTGGGAAAGGTTGATGGCCTTCAGTAATTCCGTACCGTGCACTACCCCTTGGAATTCCTCACCTTGGATAGCCAGGCTAAGGCTGCGATGCGCACCAACCGCCAAGCAGATTGCCCCGTAACCCATGGCAAACAAATCGTCAAGCGAATATTTTCCATCAGGGCCAATGGATGTATTCAGGTGTATTTTAACGCCCAAGTCGAGGATATGCTGGTATTCGCGCGTGATCACCTGGCGCGGCAGCCGGTATTCTGGAATACCAACCGCCATCATGCCACCGATAACAGGTAATTTCTCGAAGACGGTAACACCATACCCCAGGCGTGCCAGACGGTCCGCCACGGCCATTCCGCCAGGTCCGGCTCCTACGACAGCCACTTTTTGGGGAAGGTGTTCCACCAGACGGGCGGATTTCGGCGGCGTCCCATTGGCAAGTTCCCAATCTGACACAAATCGTTTTAATAATCGTATCGCTACCGGCTGATCAACCTCTGCTCTGCGGCAGTTAATCTCACAGGGATGGGTGCATACACGTCCGCAGATGCCGGGGAAGGGAATTGCCTCTCGAACAATATCAATAGCCTCCTGGAAGCGCCCTTGCGCTACCATGGCTATGTATCCTTGGACATGGATACCACCCGGGCAGGTATTGGCGCAAGGGGGTTTGCCCAGTTTTTCGATGGCCATGACCCCCGGTTGCCCGTCCAGAAAGATCGCTTTGTGCCCTGTGCCCGGCAAGGTGACAGGACAGGCCGCGATGCAAGCCCCGCAGGCCGTACACTTGGCCGGATCTATGAAACGGGGATGTTGTCGCATCTCGACTTGGAAATGTCCAGCCTTGCCTTCGACACGGCTTGGCCAGGCATTCGTCCACACCCGAATATTGGGATGTCGGGCAATCTCTAGCAGGCGGGTATTAAACTGGTGGGAGCCATCCACTTTTCTTATAAAAGGACTCGGTTCGACAAGATGCACTTGGGCACCGATATCGGCCAGGTCCAGAGCGGCTTGCAGCCCAGCGGGGCTTCCGCCAAGAATGAGCGCGCCTTTTTTACCAAAGGTTTCGACGGGAGCAATCATGTCTGCGTCTCATTTCGTACCAGAATGGCGCCCAGCATAGCCTGGAGTTGTGCATCGGTCGAGCAACCGGCCGCGATGGCACCAGATGGACAGTGCACCGAGCAGGTCCCGCAGCCCCGGCAGATAGCCGGGTCAATCCATGCCGCCCAGCGCCCGTTGAAATTAACCAGCTCAGGGGCGCAGTACTCACAGGTCTCCACGCAGGTCTTGCACGCCCTGCAGCGCTCCGGGTCTACAACCGCAGCGATCGGCGGGCGGCTCTCGATACGCCCCAACCAGGCAGCCACGCGCGCCGCGGCAGCAGGTCCGCTCAATTTCGGGGCCGCAGTTACATCACAATAAAAGACACCCGGTCGGCTGGTTTCTAATCCTCCCCAGGCAGTACTGGGCAGCGGACGGCGGCGCTCGCGTCCGAAGGCAAGCAAGATCTTCTTGAACTCTTTCTTATTTTCTGGCGCCAACACCAAGGCTGATGCCTGCCAGGTTTGACCAGCCTGGTGGACAACATACTGGCCGCCTGTTCGCTGCACTTCACCCGGCGCATCCGGGATATGCTGGGCAGCGATCCCCTGCCGCGCGAGCGCATCCAAGCAGACTTGGGCGGTTTTACTCCTGCCTATGACGAGTGCTGACTTGGCAACCGGGCGGACGCCTGCCAGCCGGGCCGGTGCGGCGCGCGAGCGAGCCACCGCAGATGACACAAGTAGGGTGGCTTTCGCAGTCGCCTCTGCTGGGTCATCTGCATGTACCCAGGCACACTGCTCGCGTATGTTGACAAACTCAAAGCGGGCTACCTCGCCTGCACTGCCAATTGATGATTCGTCTCGTTCCACATACGTGAACAAGCCCAGGTTTTGTTTGCAGCGCACCCGCTGGTAGGTGCAACTAAAGCAGACCTGGTTGACCGAGCAGCATGAGCAAGCCGCCAGCACGACCCGATTCAGACCAAGTGTATTGACTGCCATGCTGATATCATTGGATCCTTTAGGTGAGCAAGAGAAGCCCAATACTTGGGCATGCACCACATTGGGCAGGGAAATGGTTTTCTGACATACTTCTGCGGCATCCACCACCCGGGCTATTTGTTCCCCGCACTGGCAGATGAAGACACCAATGCGCGCTAATTCCCCTCCCAAAGCCGGGCTAGCAGCCACTGGGACAGGCCGGCAGATATCGGCTAATTCATGCAAGACCCGCGCACAGGTGGCCGAGGCTCCTATAATATCTTCCGGCGGGAGAGCATATACCTTCCCATTCGGCTGCGGAAGAGTACTGCCAAAGGCACCTGGGTCACCGGCATACAGGATGGCCGCAATATCAAGTTCCTCCTGATGTCCTTGCTGGTCATGAATAATGGCTCCTGCTGGACAGACTTTCTCACACGCCAGACACTCGCTGCACACACCGCAACTCAGGCAGCGTTTCGCCTCAGCGAGGGCCTGCTTCTCGGTCAAAGTCAGGTCCACCTCCCGGAAATTATGCATACGTTCTTCGACAGAAATGCAGCCAATCTTGACACGCTTCCTCCGGGAGACATTTCCTTTTTCGAAGCGCTCTCTGATCTCCACTTTATCCATCTCGACCATCGGGATCTTGACCGGTTCAGGCATGCCGCTGGCACCTCGCAGGTAGCGGTCAATGCTTCGTGCAGCCCGGTGACCTTCGCCAATAGCGTCCACAACGAAGAAAGTCACCCCGCGATGCACGTCCCCAGCCACAAAGACACCTGGCAGGGTAGTCATCATATTCTCATCGCTCTGAATGCCGACAGGATAGCGGGTGTTGATGCTGCCGTCCTGCGGCAGGAAGGAAAAGTCCGGCATTTGTCCGATGGCCCATATGACCAAGTCAGCAGGCATAAGGTGATCAGTGCCAGGAATCTCCTCGATGTCTGGGCGACCTCCTTTGAAACCCCGGAAGTTCACCTCGGTACAACGCACGCCGGTAATACGATCATTTTCGATCACGATCTCCTTGAATGTGCGTCCCGGATAGACCTGAATGCCCTCCTCCTCGGCAACCACGATCTCCCAAGCGAAACCTGGCATTTCACCGCGCGACTCCAGACAGGCCATGCGCACTTCGCTGGCTCCCAGGCGCAATACAGTACGAGCGGTGTCCAAGGCTACATTTCCACCGCCCAGGACAACTACGCGTTTTCCGCTC
The DNA here is from genome assembly GCA_040754355.1 of Chloroflexota bacterium. Taxonomy (GTDB): domain Bacteria; phylum Chloroflexota; class Anaerolineae; order Anaerolineales; family Villigracilaceae; genus UBA877. The sequence continues at coordinate 14,226 of JBFMCM010000031.1, forward strand.
AGGTCAATCTTCTCGCCCAGGCAGACGCGTCGCAGCAAGTCCAGGCTCATCCAATTATCGGGGTGATTAGAATCTCGCAGCGGTAATTTCTTGGCCACATGAGCACCGGTGGCGATCAAGACCGCAGCATAACCTCGTTCCAACAAACCAGGGACATCATTCACCCTGGTGTTCAGGTTTAAATCCACGCCCTCATCTATTATCTGCTGGATCTCCCAATCGAGCATTTCGGACGGCAGCCGGTGAGGTGGGATGCCAACGCGCATCATACCCCCCGCCCTGGACAAGGAATCAAAGACACTGACGGCATACCCCA
>JBFMCM010000032.1:0-4755 GCA_040754355.1 Chloroflexota bacterium
CAGCGGCCTCCTTGGGCCAAGTGCACCGCGCTCGCTTACGGACGGAGGATGCCAATGATGGATTTCGCGAGGTGGTGGTCAAGGTTCAGCGCCCGTTCATCGAAGATTTGATCGAGGTTGATCTTTCCGCCCTGCGCCGCTTTGGCGGCTGGCTGCAGAAATACAAGCCGGTCTCGAAGCGCGTGGATGTTCCGGCATTGGTGGAGGAATTCGCCAGCACCATTCACCAGGAAGTGGATTACCTGGCGGAGGGGCACAACGCGGAAGTCTTTGCCGAGAATTTCCAGGACATGCCGCGCGTCCATGTGCCGCGCGTGGTCTGGAGTCTCACCACCCGGCGGGTGCTGGTGCTGGAGGACGTTTATGCCATCAAGATTACTGACTATGATGCCATCACTGCCGCCGGGATTGACCGCGCCGAGGTGGCGGATGAATTGCTGGATACCTACCTCAAACAGATCTTCGAGGACGGATTCTTCCACGCGGACCCGCATCCTGGCAACCTGTTCGTAACGCCCATCCGCGACGAGGATGAGGGGATGGACTGGCAACTGACCTTCGTGGACTTTGGCATGGTCGGGCATGTCCCCGACAACCTGCGGGACGGGCTGCGAGAAATGCTCATCAGCCTCGGGACGAAGGATGCTGCCCGGCTGGTGCGTTCCTATCAAACCCTGGATGTCCTCCTTCCCAGTGCAGACTTGAAACTCATCGAGCAGGCGGAAGCGGAACTCTTCGATTTATTCTGGGGGAAGACGATGAGCGAACTGCGAAAGATAAAACACGCCGAAATGTTCCGTTTTGCAGAGAAGTTCCGTGAGTTGATGTATGAGATGCCCTTCCAGTTGCCGCAGAACCTGTTGATGCTCGGGCGGACGGTGGCCATCCTTTCGGGGATGTGCACCGGTCTTGACCCTGATTTCAATCTGTGGACCCAACTGGCCCCGTACGCCTCCAAACTGGTGGCCAGCGAAGTCGGTTCCAATTGGAAAGTCTGGTTGGACGAGATTGGGAACGCTTTGAAGGAATTGATTGCCCTGCCCTCCCAGGCCGGGCGGGTCTTGAGCATGGCGGAGCGCGGCGGGCTGACGGTCCAGGCGCCGTCCGTCAACCGGCAGGTGGCCTCGCTGGAGCGGGCGGTGGACCGTCTCACCGGAGGCGTCGTCTTCGCTGCCCTCCTGATTGGCGGGGTATTGTTTTACACTGCCGGCCAGACCTTGCTGGCTGGTATCCTCTTTGGTATTTCGGGGATTGTGCTGCTCTGGCTGTTGTTCTTTCACCGCGGCGGGCCGCGCAGTTTCCACCCGTAATAATCCTCCCGCAGGTTCTTTTGGTCGTTAATTCCAAACATCAAACCTGCGGGACGATTGTCGGTAACGAAACCGCCCCGCTATTTGCGAGGCGGTTCCTGTCTATTCTTTCTCCATCCGTTCCAGCGAGGCATCAATCATACTGCGCCAGGCCAGCAGCATCTCCTTGCGCGCCTTGCGGTGATGTTCCCGGAACTCGGGCGGGAACAAGCCTTCGAAACTCTTACGGAATTCTTCACGCGCCGCGCGGGCGTGGTCGCGGACCTCGTCTGGAATCTTCCCTTGATGCGGTTTGCGGGGAGTGGCGGTCTTCTCTGCCATAGAACGCTCCTTTTGTCTGCGGAGATTATAGCGCGGAGTCGTTTTTACAGCAATCATTTTTTTGCATCGAATGACTCGAATTGCGCGAATTTTATGATTTTTTCTCGAATGCGGCATGGCGGACGAGTCGTTCCTGTTGGAGTTTCGAAGCGCCAAAGTTGAGCAGGATTGCCAGTTGAAAGCCTGTCGCTGCCAGATAGTTGATGGCCTGGGCGCGATGCGCGTCGTTCATCTCGGACACGGCCTTGAGCTCGAGGATGATCTTGCCATCAATCACAAAGTCAGCAATATATTCCCCAACGAACACATTCTTGTAGTAAACCGGAAGTCTTACCTGTTCCTCGAAAGAAATACTTCGCAGTTTCAACTCGTAGGCAAGCGCGGTTTGATAAACCGCCTCAAGAAATCCCGACCCCAGTGTGCGATGGACCTCCATCGCTGCGCCGATAATTGCATAGGACAATTCTTTGAACAGTATCTCGACCATCATTTTCCTCCATTCGAACCTCAATAAATTTTCGTGCAATTCGCGTAATTCGATGCTAAAAGAATACAGCAGATTTCACTCTTTCGCAAGCGGTTATAATGGGAAACATGACCGAGCCCTCCAAACGCCTCCTCGACCCGGAACCGAAGCCCGATGACCGGCTGGATACCACTCTGCGTCCGCAAGCGCTCTCCGACCTGATCGGGCAGGAGCAGGTAAAGGAGAATCTCGCCATCCTCATCGCCGCGGCCCGTCAGCGCAGGGAGCCGCTCGATCACGTTCTTTTTTATGGACCTCCCGGCCTGGGCAAGACCACCCTGGCGCATGTGGTGGCGAACGAGATGGGCGTCAATATCAAGGTCACTTCCGGGCCGGCCATCGAACGCGCCGGCGACCTGGCCGCCATCCTGACCAACCTGCGCGCTGGGGATGTGCTCTTTATTGACGAGGTCCACCGTCTCGGCAAGGCCGTGGAAGAAGTGCTCTACCCGGCCATGGAAGATTACGCCCTCGACATCGTCATCGGCAAGGGACCCTCGGCCCGCTCCATCCGGCTGAAACTGCCGCGCTTCACTGTGGTTGGCGCGACGACGCGTCTGGCGTTGATGACCGCGCCCCTGCGCGCCCGTTTCGGCGCGGTCTACCGCCTGGATTATTACGAACTGGCAGCGATGCAGGCTATTGTTCGACGTGCGGTGGGTAAATTGGATGTCGAGGCAGACCAGGGTGGGGTGGAGGAGATTGCCCGCCGGGCGCGCGGCACCCCGCGCGTGGCTCTCCGTCTCCTGCGCCGCGTCCGTGACTATGCCCAGGTGCGCGCCGACGGCGTCATCACTCGCGCGGTGGCTCACGAAGCCCTCGACCTGCTCCAGGTGGATCCGCTCGGCCTGGACGACGTGGACCGCCGCGTGCTGAAAACAGTCATCAATAAGTACAACGGCGGGCCGGTGGGGCTGAACACCATTGCGGCCGCCATCAGCGAGGAACCGGATACCATCATGGACGTGGTCGAGCCGTACCTGCTGCAACTGGGCTTCCTCGACCGCACCCCGCAGGGTCGCGTGGCGACAAAATCTGCCTATGAGCACTTAGGCGTGGAGTACAACGAGGAGACCCAGCCGAGGCTGTTGTGAAAAGACGACAGACCGCGGACGGCAGGCGACGTACGCTTGGTATGGATGTAAAACGATGGCAGCTCTGGATTTGAAGAATGTGCGTTTCATAATAGGATCCCGCAGCCGGGATGCGGCGGTGCAGCACAGCATCAGGGATTGGAGGATGTTGCTTGAGTATCTGGAAGAGATCGAAGACCGTGCTACCATTAGAGAGCAACTGGCCCGTTTGTGGGATGGGCCGCGTCAATCGGGTGTATTAACTTGGGAGGATGTTCAGGGTGGATGGTAAGAAGGGCGAGACCTTCAATTTTTCTGCATTCGGCTCTTCACAGATCGTGAACATCACAGCCCGGTTCTGGAAGAAGTGAATCATCGTAGTAACGACTGAAGTCGTTACTACAGCATTATGAAAACCTCCGACTTCGATTACAATCTGCCTCCCGAATTCATCGCCCAGACTCCCCTTGAGCCGCGCGATTCGTCTCGTTTATTGGTCTTGAGACGTGACACCGGAGCACTGGAACACTCCATTTTCCGTGACATCGGCAATTATCTCAGACCAGGTGATTTGCTTGTTTTGAATAAAACCCGCGTCATCCCGGCGCGGATTTTCGCCCGCAAACCGACCGGCGGACGCGTCGAACTCCTGCTCCTGCGCCGCGAAGACCTGCTGGTATGGGAAGCGCTGGTTGGCGGTAAAGGGCTGGAGGCCGGGAAACGCCTCCAGGTGGAAGGCGGACCCCAGGTCCAGATCGTGGACGTGCTCGACGGTTCGCGCCGCCGCGTCCGCTTTTCCGAACCCATCGAACCGTATTTCCCGAAGGTCGGCAATGTTCCGCTGCCGCCCTACATCCACGAAAAACTGGCCGATCCCGAGCGCTACCAGACCGTCTACGCGCGTGACCCCGGCTCGGCCGCCGCGCCGACCGCCGGTCTGCACTTCACGCCGCGCCTGTTGGACGAGTTGCAGGCCCAGGGAATAAACCTGGCTTACGTGACCCTGCATGTCGGTCTGGACACCTTTGCCCCGGTAATCGAGGATGACCCCGCCGAACATAAAATCCATACTGAATGGTGCGACCTTCCGCAGGAAACTGCCGATGCCATCAATCAAACCTGCCAATCAGGGGGGCGGGTGATTGCCGTGGGTACAACCTCTGTTCGAGCACTTGAAAGTGTGGCACAGCAATCATCAATCAGCAATCATCAATCAACAATTACGTCCTATACAGGCAACACGGGACTCTTCATCACACCGGGTTACCAATTCAAACTCGTGGACGCCATGGTCACCAATTTCCATCTGCCAAAGTCCACGCTTATCATGCTGGTGAGCGCGTTCGCCGGGCGGGAAAAAATCCTCCACACTTATGAAGTCGCCATTCAGGAAAAATACCGCTTCTATTCCTTCGGTGATGCCATGTTGATTCTATGACCCTCGATGAACTCAACACTGAACTCCTTCCCTGCCGCCGCTGCCCGCGCCTGGTGGAATGGCGCGAGAAAGTGGCGCGCGAAAAAC
>JBFMCM010000033.1:0-2992 GCA_040754355.1 Chloroflexota bacterium
TATACTCCAATCGCCCCGCCGCCGAGGACGATGTCCCCAACGTAGAAGACGGCCGCCTGACCGGGCGTCAGGTCACGCACGGGCGCGTCGAAGCGGACCGTGGCCTTATTCCCCGTTTCGAGCGGCGTGACCTCCGCCGGAACCTCCCTGGCTGTGTAACGCGTCTTGACCTCGGCGCGGAAGCGACCTAAGGCCGGTTCGCCCGAGATCCAGTTGATACCGGTCACAGCGCATTCGCTCGTCCCGAGTTCCTCCTCGGGACCAACGATGAGGGAGTTGGCAGCCGGGTCCTTCGCCAGCACGTAAAGTGGATGGGGGGACGAGATGCCCAGTCCCTTGCGCTGACCGATGGTGTAATTCGCCAGCCCAGTATGTTCACCGAGGGCGCGCCCGTCGCGGGCAATAATCTGCCCTGGACGCAGGATTTCCGGGGCGTTGCGCTGGATAAAGTTGCGATAATCCTCGCCGGCGAGGAAACACAGGTCCTGGCTGTCGGCCCGCCGCGCGGTGGGCAAGCCGAAGGTCTCAGCCAGGTGTCGGATCTCAGCCTTGGGATAATCCCCCACCGGGAAGAGCGAACGGGCAAGTTTCTCCTGCGTCAGGACATGAAGCACGTAGGATTGATCCTTTGCCCGGTCCACCGCGCGCAGCAAGTCCCACCGTCCAGCCTCTGCGGCCTGTCGTCTGACGTAATGCCCGGTGGCCAGGTAATCGGCACCCAGGTCCAGGGCGCGGTTCAGGAGAACCTCCCAGCGAATGAGGCGGTTGCACATCAGGCATGGATTCGGCGTCCGACCGGCTGCGTATCCGTCGAGGAAATACTGGACCACCGTCTGGCGGAAAGTCTCCCTGACATCCACCACATAGAATGGAATATCCAATTTGGCAGCGACTCTCCGGGCGAGGGCCATCGAATCGGGGGAGCAGCAGCGGTTGGTGTCCTCCCGCCCCGGTTCCGACCACAGGCGCAGCATCATGCCGATGACGTCATGGCCCTGCTGTTTGAGCAGGGCGGCGGCAACAGAGGAGTCCACTCCTCCGGACATGGCAATAACAACTTTGGACATAAAACCACAGATGAAAGAGATATAAATGATAAGGGCCGATTGTTATTTTGAACGACGATGGAGAACGTGAGGATTTATTTGCTTCCAGATATTGTACGGAACAAGACGACGGATTTCGAGTTTTGGGCGTCCAAAATTGAGCAGTAAACAGATCGGCAACCCGCTTGCCTTGAGGTAGTTCATTGCTTGTGCAATGTGGAGATCATCTAATTCGCGAACAGCCTTCATCTCCACCAATACTTGCTCTTCAACCAGCAAATCGGCAAAAAACTCACCGACAAGCACACCCTCATAGAATACTTTCATTTGGTACTCTTGCTTGGCACGGAGGCCTGTTGAAACGATCTTATGAAAAATTGCGTTCTGATAGACCTTTTCAACGAATCCACTCCCCAAGGAGTTACTAACTTCATATGCACATCCGATGATTTTTTCTGTAATCGCATCAATCTCCATCGTTTTTCTCTTTCATCACTTTTATCTGTGGTTGCTTCTTACGATCCAGGTTTCCGGGCTTTCTCCACCAACGCAGGCAACGCCTTCAGGAACCTCTCCACATCTTCAACCGTGGTCTGCACACCGAGCGTCACACGCAGCGAACCGAGCGCCCACTCACGCGACAGGCCGGTCGCCAGGAGAACGTCGGACGGCTTTGGGTTGCCTGTCTTGCATGCCGAGCCGGATGAGCAGGCAAAACCTTCCGCGTCGAGTAGTTGCAGGAGGGTGTTACCGTCCACGCTTTTAAAGACAAACGAGGCATGGCCGGGCAGGCGGGATTGGGGATGGCCCGTCAGGCGGGTATCGGGGACCTCTTCCAGGACGGTGCCGATGATCTGGTCGCGCAGGGGGACGACGTGGGCGGTACGTTCATACCGCTCTTCCTCCGTCAACCGCAGGGCCTCGGCCAGACCGACGATGTAGGGGACGTTGTGCGTCCCGGCGCGCAGACCAGCCTCCTGCCCGCCGCCGGTTTGCTGGGGCAGGATGGAGGTCCCTTTGCGGACGTAAAGCACGCCGATGCCTTTCGGACCGTAGAACTTGTGCGCGCCCAGGGAGAGCATATCTACATTCAACCGCTGCACATCCAGGTCGAGATAGGCGGCCGCCTGGACGGCGTCGGTATGGAACGGGACCTGATGTTTGCGGCATAATTCTGCGATTTCGGGGATGGGGTTGATCGTGCCGATCTCGTTGTTGGCATACATCACCGAGACCACAGCCGTCTCCTGGCAGACCGCCTTTTCCACAGCCTCCGGGTGGAGCATGCCGAACTTGTCCACATCCAGCCACTCGAGTTGGAATCCGTGGTGGGCGGCGAGTTGTTCCGCCGTGCGGCTGACGGCAGGATGCTCGGTGCGATTCGTCAGGATCCATTTGGCGCCCCGGTCCGCGCGGGCTGCGAAAGCCGCGCCGCGCAGGGCCAGGTTGTCCGACTCGCTGCCGCAGGAAGTAAAGATGACCTCCTCCGGGAGGCAGTTCAAGACCTCCGCAACCGTCTCACGGGCAGTCTCGACAGCGTCCTCGGCTTTCTGTCCATAACCGTGAACCGATGATGGATTGCCGAACTCCTCGCTGAAATAGGGCTGCATCGCCTCCAGGACGCGGCGGTCAACAGGGGTGGTGGCGGAATAATCCAGGTAAATCCTGTCCATAGTTATCCGATTATAATCCACCTGATGTTCCTGCCGACGACCCGTGAAGAAGTGAAACGCCTCGGCTGGGATGGACTGGATGTCATCCTGGTGACCGGCGATTCCTACATTGACAGTCCCTTTATTGGAACCGCGGTCATCGGAAAGGTACTGCTCAATGCCGGCTACCGCGTCGGGGTGATTGCGCAGCCGGACCCGAAAACGGATACCGATATCGGGCGTCTCGGCATCCCGCGTCTGTTCTGGGGAGTGACCGCCGGCAGCGTGGACTCG
>JBFMCM010000034.1:0-3661 GCA_040754355.1 Chloroflexota bacterium
CATCCTGCCGGGCATGGTCTACCGCTACGAGCAGGTGGATGCCCGCCATGAGACGCAGTTCGACCAGTTGGAGGGCCTGGCGGTGGGACCGGGAATCACCTTCAGCGACCTGAAAGGGACGCTGACCGACATGGCGCGGCGGCTTTTCGGACCTCAGGCCCGCACCCGCTTTAGGGCTTCGTTCTTCCCGTTCACCGAGCCGAGCGCTGAATTCGACATCGAATGTTTCCAATGCGGCGGCAAGGGCTGCCCAGTCTGCGGCGGCGGCTGGCTGGAGATCGGCGGCAGCGGCATGGTGCATCCGGTGGTGTTGAAGAATGGCGGCTACGACCCGGAGCGTTATACCGGCTACGCCTTTGGCTTCGGCGTCCAGCGTATTGCCATGCTGAAGTACGGCATCCCGGATATTCGTTATTTCTGGGAGGATGACTTGCGGTTTTTGGAGCAGTTTTAGGAAAAAGCAGGTAATTAGGTAATCAGGTAATAGGTAATTTGGAGAAACCATGAACAAGACGGATGATAAGGGACTGGAAACTTTGCAGATTTGGCAACGATCTTTGGAGTTTGCCAGATTGGTCTGCAAGGAGATCATCCCTCAATTACCGGCGCAGGAGAAATGGGCTTTGGCTGACCAGTTGCGCAGGTCTGTGCAGAGCTTTCCTGCGAATATTGCCGAGGGTTACGGGCGCTATTATTTTCAAGAAGGCGTGAGATTTTGTTATATTGCTCGCGGCTCCCTTGAAGAAACCTTCAGTCATCTCACACTGGCTCATCGTCTCCAATACATTTCTGAATCAGCCTATAAAAACTTGATTGAAGAAATCCAGGAATTACGGCGAATGTTGAACGGTTACCTCGCATTCTTGAAAGCAAGCAAACGTGGCGCAGCCGAACCAGGCGCGACCCTTGTCACCCACGAAGATCAGGCTCTCTACCACACTGATAATTTTTCTGAACCCGAATCCTGATTACCTAATCCCTAATCCCTAATTACCTTATATCTAATTACCTGCTCCCCGATCACCTTCTTTTGGAGGCACTCATGAAAGCACCATTATCCTGGTTACGAGACTTTGTAGACATTGACCTTCCCATCCCCGACCTCGCTCGCCTCATTACCATGGCCGGCATGGAAGTAGAGGCCATCCAGATCATTGGATTGCCGCTGCCAAAGCCCGGCAGCGTGGACGCGCAAGTCACCGGCCTGGAATGGGACCGCGAAAAGATCGTCGTGGCTTCCATCTCGGAGGTTCTGCCGCATCCCAACGCTGACCGGTTGGTGCTTTGCAAACTGGACGATGGCCAGCAGGAACATGTTGTGCTGACCGGCGCGCCGAATCTGTTCGAATTCAAGGGTAAAGGTCTGCTCCCGAAGCCCCTGAAGGTGGCCTACGCCAAAGAAGGCGCGCAGATTTACGACGGCCACCAGGAAGGACAGGTGCTCACCACCCTCAAGCGCGCCAAAATTCGCGGCGTGGAGTCCTACTCGATGGTCTGCTCGGAGAAGGAACTCGGCATCTCAGACGAACATGAGGGCATCATGTTCCTGGATGATGATGCCCAAGCCGGGACTCCGCTGGCCGACTACATGGGCGACGCCGTCCTGGATGTGAAACTGCTGCCCAGTTACGCCCGTTGCGCTTCCATGCTGGGGCTGGCGCGCGAGATCGCCGCGATGACTGGGAAACGACTCAAGACCGTAGCCAGTGGACCCTTCGACGGTGCTCAGAGCAAGCGACGGACGACGGTCCACGGTCCATCGTCCACCGTCGGGAACTTTGCTGAAATCGAAATTACAGACCCGAACCTGAATCCCCGCTTCGTCCTGGGTCTGATCCAGAATATCGAAATCCGCCCCAGCCCGGCCTGGGTGCAGCGCCGCCTCATGATGGCCGGGATGCGTCCCATCAGCAATATCGTGGACGCCACCAACTACGCCATGCTCGAACTTGGCGAACCGCTGCACGCCTTCGATTATGACGTGCTGGTCAAGCGCGCCAAAGGCAAAAAGGTCAAGATCATTACCCGCACTGCCAAACCCGGCAAAAAACTGACCACCCTCGACAATATCGAACGGACGCTGGACGGATCCACCGTACTGGTCTGCGACGAGGCCGGGGCGCTCTCGATTGCCGGGGTGATGGGCGGGTTCGAGTCAGAGATCAGCGACAAGACCACCAGCATCCTGCTCGAGGGTGCGGCCTGGAACTTTATCAACGTCCGTAAAACTGCCCGCGCCCAACAATTGCCTTCCGAAGCCTCATATCGTTATTCGCGCGGCGTCCACCCGGCGATGGCCGAACGCGGCCTGCGCCGCGGGCTGGAACTGATGCAGGTCTGGGGCGGCGGGACGATCGCTCCCGGCCTGGTGGATAATTACCCGCTCCCGCCCAAAGACCCGCTGGTGGAAATCACGCCCGCCGACGTGAAACGCTGGCTGGGCATCGAACTATCCGCGGCGAAGATCGCCGAATTGCTCCGCCGTCTCGAATTCAAGGTTGAGGTGAAAGGCAAGACCGTCCTCGCCGCCTGTCCCGACCACCGCCTCGACATCGGCGAAGGTGTCACCGGTAAGGCCGACCTAGTCGAAGAGGTCGCCCGCGTCTATGGCTACGACAACATCCCCGAGACGCGCATGACCGATGAACTTCCGCTTCAACTCGGCAACCCGGAACTCGACAAGGAAGAGCGCGTTCGCGACCTGCTCGTCAACCAGGGCCTGACGGAAATCGTCAGTTATCGCTGGACGACCCCCGGGCGCGAAGGCCGTCGTTTCCCCAAAGAAACCCCGCCGGACGACAAGCCTTACCTGCGTATCACCAACCCGCTGGCCTACGAAAAAGGTTTCCTGCGGCACAGCGTCCTGGCCAGCGTGCTCGATACCGCCGAGCGCAATGCCCGGGTTCGCGAGCGGCTGGCGCTCTTCGAGATCGGCCCGCAGTTCTTCGCCTCCGAAGACGCGCAGGAACTGCCCGAGGAGCAGTCCCGCCTCGCCATCGCCCTTTCAGGACCGCGCGCCCTGCCTGGCTGGCAGCCAGCCGATACGACCCCGATGGACTTCTACGACCTCAAAGGCATCCTCGCCGCGCTCCTCGACGGGCTGCGCATCCCCGAGGTCCGGTTTGAACCGGGCGAGTATCCAACGCTCCATCCGGGCAAGTGCGCGAAAATTTCATCCGGCGGGACGCAGATCGGCGTCTTCGGCGAACTCCATCCCGAGGTGCGTGCCCGCTACGACTGGCCGGCTTCGTTCCGGACCCCGATCCTGGCCGCCGACCTCGACCTGGATACCCTGCTGAGGCTTGTCCCCGCCCTCCGCCAGACCGAGGCCGTGCCCACCTTCCCGCCTGTGCTCGAAGACCTGGCTGTGGTGGTGGACGAAACCGTCCCCGCCGGGCGCGTGGCCGAACTCATCCGCCAGACTGGCGGCAAGATCGTGACGGATGTCCGCCTGTTCGACATGTATCGCGGCGAGAAGGTCGGTGCCGGGAAGAAGAGCCTGGCCTACAGTATCACCTACCAGGCGATTGATAAAACCCTGTCCGACAAGGATGTGGCTGGCATCCGCACGCGCATCCTCAAGCGCCTGGAGCAGGAACTTGGCGCGGTGCTGAGAAGTTGACGGGAACGAACGAAAACTTCCGAAGCCAAGTACTTCGGA
>JBFMCM010000035.1:0-12248 GCA_040754355.1 Chloroflexota bacterium
AGACCGTTTCCTGATCGGGATTCTCGTTTTCATTGGCCTGCTGGTGGCCGCCGCGCTGGCTTTGTACTTCATCCAGCCCCAGACCGCCTCCTACCAGCCCGACGACACACCGGAAGGCGTGGTCTATAACTTTGCCCTGGCCATCCAGGACCGCGACGTGGAGCGCGCCTACAGTTACCTGGCCGACCTGGACTACAAGCCGACCGAATCGGCCTTCCGCCAGGCCATCCTGAACGGCTACCTGTACACCGATGGCTACGCCCTCCAGGTGGAGGAAACCCAGATGCTGGATGCAGACGAGGCCTGGGTCATCGTGACCATCCATTATCTCTCCAGCGGCCCGTTCGACAGCGGCTGGAGCAGCCCGGACCACGCTGAACTCGTGCGCCAATTGGGCGAGTGGAAGATCAAGTTGATGCCCTATCCTTACTGGAGTTACGACTGGTTCCAGCCGCCGTACGACCCGGCGAAGCCGTAGCCTGGCAGGCGCAGGCACAGGGTCATAAATGGCAAGAGCCCCGTTCCAGGTTCTTGTTTATCCATACTACCAAGCCCGGGATGGCAGATTCGAATATGCGCTTTTCAGGAGGGCTGACGCGCGCTTTTGGCAGGCGGTGGCGGGCGGCGGCGAAGACGCCGAGACACCCCTTGAGGCTGCCCAGCGGGAAGCGTTCGAGGAAGCGGGCATCCCCGCAGATGCGGAATTCCTTCGACTGGATACGGTCGAGTCAGTCCCTGTGACCGAGTTTCGGGACAGCCATCTGTGGGGCGATGAGGTGTATGTCATCCCACAATATTGCTTCGGCGTGCTGGTCAAGGATAAACAGATTGCGCTCTCGCGCGAACACACCGATTATAGATGGCTCCTATATGAAGAAGCCTGTAATCTGATAAAGTACGATGGAAATAAGGTGGCCCTGTGGGAACTGGACAAAAGACTTCATGCTCGAGGCCCGCGTGGTTAATTCGATATATTTTTTCCTGAGAAACTAATTTTGGAGGCAATATGCGCACCGTCCGTCGTCTCTATTTCTACGCCGTCGCCCTGATCAGCCTGGAGATCGTCCTGTGGGGGCTGGTCGGGCTGGCACGCTCCATCCTTTCATCCCTGCACGTCTTCCAGGCGGGCGCGTTCCAGTTGGCGCAGGCCCTGGCTTTGATCCTGGTGGGCGTGCCGGTCTTCGGCTTCCACTGGCTGATGGCGCAGCGTTTCGCCCGCCGCGAGCCGGACGAGCGCGCCTCGGGCATCCGCGCCGCCTTCCTCTACGGCGTGCTGCTCGGCACGCTCATCCCGGTGGTGCAGAACACCCTGGCGCTGGTCAATCGCCCGGCGCTGACCGCCATGCGGCTGGCGAGTTCGCGCGCCTTCGTCGGCGGGCAGCAGATCTGGAGCGACAACCTCATCGCCATCCTGATGAACCTGATCGTGGCGGCCTACTTCTTCACCGTCCTGCGCGCCGACTGGAAGGTGGTCGAGCCGCGCGAGAACTTCGTCCATCTGCGCCGCATCTACCGCTGGATTTGGGTGCTCTACGGCCTGGGGCTGACCGTCTCCGGCCTCGACCAGGTCCTGCGCTTCCTGCTCAGCCTCGGCACGGGGCCGATGAGCGGGGACTTCCAGCGCTACTGGGCCGTCAACGGCATGGTGGTGACGGTGGTCGGCGCGCCGATCTGGGCCTATGCCTGGCTGAGCCTGCAAAGGGCGCTCGCCGAGCCTGGGGAACGCGAGTCGTTCCTGCGGCTGGGGCTGCTCTATCTCCTGTCGCTCACCGGGGTCATCGTCACCCTGTCCACGGGCGGGTTCATCGTGGACAGCCTCCTGCGCCTCGTTTTTGGCAATACCACTTCCTTTCAGAGTTTCATCGGGATGATAGACGGCCCGCTGGCGGCCTGCGTCCCCTTCCTGGGCATCTGGCTGTATTACGGGCACTGGCTGAATCGCGCCATGTCCGAGGTAAGCGATACCCCGCGCCGCTCCGGGATGCGCCGCGTCTACCTCTACATCCTCTCCGCCCTCGGCCTGACCGTCACTTTCATCGGCCTGGCCATGCTGCTCGCTTTCGTGATAGACATGGGGTTTGTGCGCCTCTTCTGGGGCGACCAGACCCTCGTGGAACTGACAGCCTCCCTGTCAGCGCTCATCGTCGGCCTGCCGCTCTGGCTGCTGACCTGGCGTCCCATGCAGGCCGAGGCGCTCGCCTCCGGCGACGCCGGCGACCATGCCCGGCGCTCGATCACGCGCAAGATTTATCTCTACCTGGCGCTGTTTACGGGCGTCATCGGCGGGATGATCACTGCCGTGGTTCTGCTCTACACCTTGCTGAGCGCCCTCTTCGGCCAGGAAGCCTTCGACCTGCTCCAGGACGTTTTGACGACCCTCGAGGTGCTCTTCCTGTTCATCGGCCTGGGCGTCTATCACGGCCTGATGCTGGGCCGGGACAATAAACTGGCCGCCAGCGCCCTGAGCGAGAAACATGCCGCCTTCCCGGCGCTCATCTTCGACCCTGGCGACGGCTTCGGTCCCGCCCTGCTGGCCGCCGTCCAAAAAACGACCCCGCGCCTGCCCATCGAACTCCAGCCGGTTTCCAAGCCGGTACCCGCCTCCGCCAAGCCGCGCGCCGTGATCCTGCCCTCGGACGTGGCGCTCGACCCGCCCGAGTCGCTGCGCAAGTGGCTGGGTAAATTCGACGGGAGCAGGCTCGTGGTCCCGCGCGCGGCGGGTAAATGGACGCTGGTAGGCCAGGCCGCGCGCCTGCCGGTCAACCAGGCCGCGCAGGCCCTGCGTCAACTGGCCGAGGGACAGGAGGTCCGCGCGGCCGGTACCCCCGGCTGGCTGATCGCCGTGTACGTCGTCGCCGGGATTATCGGCCTGCCCTTCTTGTTCTCGTTGATCAGCGCGCTGGTTTCGGCGTTTATGTATTGAAAAACGCTGCTACGACCTGTCATGCTGAGGAGCGAAGCGACGAAGCATCTCGCTCTTTACTGAAAAATCGAGACCCTTCGCTTCGCCCCTTTGCTGCGCTCAGGGCTTCGTCTCAGGGTGACAGGAGCCTGTCATTGCGAGGAGGGTTGAGTAGCCGTGCTGGTCGAGCTTGTCGAGACCCGGCGTATCGAAACCCGACGCCTGCACTGAGCCTGCCGAAGGGAAGCAATCCCAAGCCATTTTGGCAATGTAGAGGTGCATAGAAAGGTGCGATTGCTTCGGGCTGGGTCTCGATACGGACTTCGTCCTACTCGACCAGCAGCCCTCGCAATGACACCCACCGTCTTTTCACTTTGCAGCCTTCAGGATATACTTTGCCCAAGAGTTCGTAGAGGCGGCTCCCAGGTTGCCGAAATTCGGGCATGGGAGCCCGACCAACGAAACATGGAGAGGACTGAGCGATGAAAGTTACCGTCTTACAGGAAAGCCTGGCGCACGGACTGGCCGTCGTCTCGCGGGCAGTTTCGCCGCGCAGCACCCTGCCGGTGCTGTCGAACGTGCTGGTCGCCACCGACGAGGGCCGCCTGCGCCTCTCGGCCACCAACCTGGAACTGGGCATCACCTGCTGGATCGGCGCGAAAATCGAGGCAGAAGGTTCCACCACCGTCCCGGCGCGCACCTTCGTGGACCTGGTCGGCACCCTGCCCGCCGAGCAGGTGAGCCTGAACCTGAACACCCAGACCCAGACGCTGAACGTACGCGCTGGATCGTCCAACACCGACATCAAGTGCATCGACGCGGCCGAGTTTCCTCCCCTGCCCGTCCCCGAGATGGACGGCGCCATCCTGCTCAACGTGGCCGATTTCAAGGACATGATCGCCCAGGTGGCCATGGCCGCCTCGGTGGACGAGGCCCGCCCGGTGCTGATGGGCGTGCTGGTGACGGTGGAGAAGGATGCCATCACCATGGCCGCCGCGGACGGCTTCCGCCTGTCGGTGCGCAAAGGGACCCTCAGCCAGCCGGCCGCCCAGCCGGTCTCGGTCATCATCCCGGCCCGCGCCTTGAGCGAACTGGCACGCGTCGCCACCGACGGCAACGAGATGATCTCGATGGTCCTGCCCAAGGGCCGCGGCCAGGTGGTCTTCCGCATGAAGGAGGTGGAGGTCGTCTCGCAGTTGATTGACGGCACCTTCCCCGATTACCAGCAGATCATCCCGCGCTCCTACAAGTCGCGCACCATCCTCTCCACCCCCGCCCTGCTCAAGGCCTGCAAGCAGGCCGAGATCTTCGCCCGCGAAGGCTCGAACGTGGCGCGCCTGGACATCAAATCCTCCGGCGACCTGGAACCCGGCGCGGTGGAGATCTCCGCCCAGTCCGAGGAGACCGGCTCGAACGAGACCATCGTGGCCGCCACCATCGAGGGCGTGGGCCTGCTGATTGCCTTCAACGTTAAATACCTGCGCGAGGTGCTGGAGGTCATCAAGACCCCCAACGTGGCGCTGGAAACCTCCGCCCCGAACGCCCCGGGCGTCGTCCGCCCGGTGGGGGATGACGATTTCCTGCACGTCATCATGCCGATGCATTTGGGGTAGGGACACGATACATCGTGCCCCCTACTTTTTGTAAAAAATTGTATTCGAAAAACGAGAGCGAGCAGGCGCGCAGCGCCTGCTCGCTCTCGTTTTTCGATAATCTCCCTCCCCCTGGTCTCGATATGGGCGTTGCGGTGGTCGAGCGCTGTCCTGAGTGTGTCGAGGGATAGGCTGCTCTTGCCGTATCGAGACCCGCAACGCCCTACTCAACCACCTCGGGGGAGCACCCTTCGGGTGTGCTTCGCGAGGCCAGGGTGGGGCCGCTGTGCCCTTACTTGCATTAAAATAGACCCATGTCCTCCCTGCCTCCCGGCTTCTCCGACAACACCCTGAAGATCTACCTCACCATCCGCCAGTATCCCATCCTGCGCGGGCGTATCCGCGAGCGCATGCGCCAGGAACTCTTCGCCCGCGGCATCATCACCCCCGAAGCCCTGGAAATCGAGGCGCGCGAGAAGGCCATCCAGTCGCAGATGCGCGAGGGACTGCAGGACCCCTACGCCCAGGAATCCTACGAGACCTGGGAGGTGCGCCTGCAGCGCGTCCGCGACGCGCAGACGGATTTCTACTTCGCCTATAACCTGCTCTACGAAGACCTGGAGCGCATCGTCAAGGAGATCGTGTCCGAGCGCGGCGGGGGCAGCCCCGACTTCATCACCTTCAACCCGGAACTGGCCCCGCAGGAGATGCTCTTCGAGCAGGCCGAGCATATCGAGGGCATGAGCGCCGCGAAACGCAGGAAGTACGACGCCCGCCTGCAGGAGATCAAGGTCGTCCTCATCCGCACGATGATCAGCGACCAGTTGGCCTACCTGAACATCGCCCGCAAGTGGTTCACCATCCAGGACCTGAAACACATCCGCGACCGCAAGATCGGCTACGGCAAGATCGGCGGCAAGGCGGCCGGCATGGTGCTGGCCAACCGCATCCTGCAGGACATGGCCCCGCCCGAGGTCCGGGAAAGCGTGCGCATCCCGGAATCCTATTTCATCGCCTCCGACTTGTATTACACCTTCATGGCCACCAACGGGCTGGTGCACTGGTCGGATCAGAAGTACAAGAGCGAAGTGGCGATGCGGGCCGAGTACCCGCACATCGTGCGCGACTTCGTGCGCGGCGAGTTCCCAGCCGACATCCTCGGCCGCCTGCGCGGCATCCTGGAGGAGGTCGGGAAACGCCCGCTCATCGTCCGTTCGTCCAGCCTGCTGGAGGACAACTTCGGCACCTCCTTCGCCGGGAAGTACGACAGTTATTTCTGTCCGAATCAAGGCACGCCGGACGAAAACCTGGCTGCCCTGACCGAGGCCATCGCCCGCGTCTACGCCTCCTGCCTCAACCCCAACGCCCTGCTCTACCGCCACCACAAGGGACTGGTGGACTATGACGAGCGCATCGCTGTCCTGGTGCAGCGCGTGGAGGGTGAGAAATTCGACCGCTACTTCCTGCCGCACGCCGCCGGGGTGGCCTTCAGCCACAACCTCTACCGCTGGTCGCCGCAAATCATCAAGGAGGACGGCTTCATGCGCCTGGTGTGGGGGCTGGGGACGCGCGCCGTGGAATCCGTCGGCGACGACTATCCCCGCCTGGTGGCGCTCAGCCACCCGCTCCTGCACCCGGCCGATTCGCCCAAGGCCATCCGCCTGCACTCGCAGCAATACGTGGATTTGATAGATTTGGAAGACAACGCCTTCAAGTCCCTGCCGGCGCGTGAGGTGCTCACGGCGCGCTATCCCGCTGTCCGTTACGTGGCGCAGGTGGACGAGGGCGGCTACCTGGCCTCCATGCGCACCAACATGGTCGAGCCGGAGCAGCTGGTCATCACCTTCGACGACCTCCTGCGCCGCACGCCTTTCGCCGCCAGGATGAAGGTCCTGCTGCAGATCCTCGAAGACCACTACCGTTCGCCGGTGGACACCGAGTTCACCCTCGAGGTGCTGGACCCCGCGGCCCTCCAGCCGGACGTGCGCATCACCCTGCTGCAGTGCCGCCCGCAAAGCCAGATGGAAGAGGAACGCGACGTGCGCATCCCCTCGCACATCCCGGGGCGCGACGTGCTCTTCTCCACCACGCGCATGGTGCCGCGCGGCGTGGTGGACGGCATCCGCTGGGTGGTCTTCGTCCCGCCGGAGGGCTACTTCGCCCTCGACCCGCCGGGACGCAGCAAACTGGAACGCACCATCGGGGAACTGAACAAGGCCCTCAAGGATGAGGCCTTCATCTGCGTCGGGCCGGGGCGCTGGGGCACTTCCACGCCGGACCTGGGCGTGCGCATCGCCTACGGGGACATCTACCACACCCGCGCCCTGGTGGAACTCACTGGCGAGGGCCTCGCCCCGGACCTGGAGCCGTCCTTCGGCACCCACTTCTTCCAGGACCTGATGGAGGCGCGCATCTATCCGTTGGCTGTTACCTTGGGGGAGAGCGGCTCGGCCTTCAACCACGACTTCTTCTACCAGACCCCCAACCGCCTCGCTGACTGGCTTCCCGCCGACGAGTCCCTGCTTGCCAGCCTGCGCCTGCTCAAGGTGGAGGATTACCGCCCCGGCCATGCCCTGGCACTCATCATGAACGACGAGGTCGGGAAGGCGGTCGCGTTTCTGAAGACGGTATAGAAAAAACGGCCGCGGGAGCCTGGCTTTCCGCCGCCGTTTTACATGCTCGGGCTATTTGGGTTCAGTTATCTACTCAAACCTTGACGCCGAGGTCAATCAATGCCCGCTTTTGGGATGTCAGATTCCATTTCTCTCCAGAAATCCTCGTGGCTTATTCCTTTTCCCTCTCGTATTTGCTGCTCGGCAATTTCGAGAATACCTTGAAACTTGGGCGAATAAGCCAATAGCATCCGCTCGATTTCGTCTTCGTCCGTGACCGACAACAGCATTGCTACAGGTTTGCCATTCTTGGTGACGACAACCGGGCCCTGTTTGCTGGCGTTCAAATAGCCGCTGAATTTCGCTTTCACGTCTGCAACTGACGCAATTCTCATATCTCTACCTCCTCGCCTCCGATGAGGAGACGATTACCTGTTTTCTGACCTATAGCCAGTAAGACTACCTGTGAATGGTCATGCTCAATTCGGTAAAACGCCCGAAAGCGATTGCCCGGACCAAAGCGATACTCCCATCTTGCTCCGAATGCGACCGGGCGTTTCAAGGGTCGGCGATTCTTTGTTTCAAGGTCAGGCTGGTATTGCAATCCCTTTTCCAATGATTCTCGAATGAGCGAATAGAACTTCGGCTCGATGGCTTTGAGGTGTTGTTTGATGATCGGGGGGTAAATTATCGCGAATTTTTTTGACAAGACCATCATGACCACGATTATAGTCATTTTTCGTCTGCTGTCAATATTTACCCATTTTCAATGGAGCCGTCCTTCGGCGCGCATTCATCCCCTGGCCGTGACCCTCGGCGAGAGCGGCTCGGCCTTCAACCACGACTTCTTCCACGCGACCCCCAACCGCCTGGCCGACTACCTCCCCGCCGACGAGTCCCTGCTTGCCAGCCTGCGCCTGCTCAAGGTGGACGACTACCGCCCCGGCCACGCCCTGGCGCTCATCATGAACGACGAGGTTGGGAAGGCGGTGGCGTTCCGATAGCAAATATAGTTACGCCTTGGCAGAACTCAACGCGTTGAACTGTTTGCGGATGAAGAATAACACAATTAGTCCGCCGATGCCGAACAGGGTGTCCACACCCCTCCAGAAGAGAGGGATTTCCCGAATGGCACCGAACACGATGGCAAACGGAAGCACGGCGATGCAGGCAAAGATGCCGTAATTGATCACCCACGGGATCTGACGCGTGTCCCAAATGGCCATAATGAAAGGGATCGAGATGATATAGTGGCCGAAGGCAAGCCAGTCGTATCCATAGGCGAGGAATGGATATTGATCATAGATCTCTTCGATGGCTTGTTGGACAAGGGTCAGCCATTGCGCCATAGACGGCCAGATCGAATCCAGGATGGATCCCGGCAGGAAGAGTGGGCTGAGCAGGCGCAGCCCCTCCCTTGGGAAGATGGCAGTCGTTCCGGCGAGGACCAATGCGGTTGAAAAGAGGATCAACCAGATGCGGATATAGGTGAGTGTGCGTTGTGTGTTCATGCTTATAGCATAACCCACTTCCCCGGTAAAAATCCCTCACCTGTCTGTCAAAGTCTATCAAAGAAGAGTCTGTGTTCCACGAGGTGGAATAAGGCAAGCCTTATCGCAGCTCGGCCTTCAACCACGACTTCTTCCACGCGACCCCCAACCGCCTGGCCGACTACCTCCCCGCCGATGAGACCCTACTTGCCAGCCTGCGCCTGCTCAAGGTGGACGACTACCGCCCCGGCCACGCCCTGGCGCTCATCATGAACGACGAGGTCGGGAAGGCAGTGGTGTTTTTGAAGGCGACATAGAAAACCCCACTGCTATTTTGATTTGGTTTTCTCCCCATCCCTTGACACTGTTGTGATCAGCAGGCCTCGTCCGACCGAGAGTATATCAAGTACCTTAGCTTGGCTTTTCAATAAAATCATAATAACTGGGTCTTGAACGACGTTCCTTCAAGGCTTGACGAGCCTGAATCTGTATGTCAGTTGAAAGGATCAACACTGTTAGCAAAAATTCTTCGCGTACGTCTTTTGGTATGTGTGCCATACGATGAGTCTTTAGCTTCTGACACTCTTGGATTATGTTTTCATTTTGAAAAGAAAGGCCCTGTAGGCCATGAGCAAAAAGGTTACGAATTCGTTTTATTGTTTTGAGATCTTGGTATTGAGTATAATCAATCAGCCCAAGGCAATATGCGGCTGTTATTCGCGCAGAGAATGTACTCAACGGGGCATAAGGTCTATTGCCATCTAGTAATTCACCCATTGCATTTTGATCATCAACAAGAAAGCCCGCAATTAATTGTTCTAAAAGATCATCCAGGTAGGCTGCTCCTAGAATGATAGAGGCTCTATCACTCTCATGAGCGAACTCATTACTAAAAGCTGTCCACTCATTTTCGTCGAAGAATCTAGGGTATATTTTTTTGGTCATCGGTAGATGGTCTCATTTCAAATGTTGTTGTAGTGACAAACGGCTCGCTTTACTGGCGGCGAGGCGAGCGTGCACTGTTTTTGGGCCAATTAATTCCGAAGTAAGGTACCATTTGTAAAACAAACTATGTCTGGACTGTTCGTTTAAAATTATCGAGGGCGAAGATTTCCCTATTTGTTTGTTGCTAATATTTTCTTTTCACATATTTTCCAGAAGTAATGTTGCCTCAAGTTGAGCATATGCATACCGGCAGGTTTTCCATTGTATTGTGCCGACTCTTGGTAACTCCTCGGGCGAGAATGCGCTTGTGATATTCAGTATAGCTCCTGCCAGTGAGAATCCGCGTAGTACTCTATCCCACTGTTTTGCTCTTTGAAAGCCCTGCCACCCGCGAATATAGTCTGGAATAGGTAAAGGGGGTTTATAGCCTAATTTTATAGCTTTTAGAACAATATATGCGATTGCTGTTAGCCATTCATCCTTAGAAGGAAATGTTTCTTCTTTTTCGCTAAAGCCCAGACTCCGGGCCAGAACTCGCCAAGTGTCCGATTGACTTTTGTCTTTTGGATTATCTGCAAATTTCCACCACAAAAAGTAATGAAACATGCCACTTTTTACTGGTTCAAGTTTATATTGGTCAAATGCTCTCTCTTCAATTTTCTCAATGATTTTTCCGATTACTGCTGAACGTCGTTCTAAACTAAGCGGGTAGTATTGCTTACTCTTAGCATCCATTTGCTTCAATTTCTCTAAAAGTCCGCTATACAAGTGCTCTACTGACTCAACCTTCCTTTCCCTTGAAGGTAAATCTGTTGTATTTGATATATCCCGTCCACAATAACGACAGATGATAGCAGCATCTTGTATATCTTCAGCACAATATGGACATTTTTTCATGTTTGCTTTTCCTTTCTTCAGGAAAAAAGAAGATTCGATATGTTTCTCCGTGCATTTATAGGTTCATCAAGCAACGGCGGGAAGGGTAAGACTAACTTAATTGAAGCAACTTTTCTGATCTGTTGCATGCCGTCAGTGGCTTCCCTGCTGTCGCTCTGCATTTTCACCGATACTAGCCGTTAACACTCGATAGCCATTCTTCTATGTCAATCTTCAGAATGACGAGGGCGGCAGCCTTCCTTTGTCCGAAACCGATGTGATGGAGCACCTGATTCCCGTCAATGCGCTCAAGGCGCAGGAAAGGCTCATGGACGGATTCCCCGTATGAATTTATGAACACTGGAAATGTTTGAAGGCGAATTATCATATCCGGATCGTGCACACGCACCTTTGATCCTCGTATCATATATCCCGGATTTTCTGCAACCGCAAATTCCTCGATAGTAGCTATGCTGTATAGGATCATTGCTGTTTTAACTCGACCGAAACGAAAATTTTTATCCCAATCCGAGGACCACACTTCCTGGTTTCTTAACACCTCAATGACTGGTTCACCTTGATAGACACTCTGAGCAATAGAGTAATCGGCATCTGGGAAGCAGATTGGGCAAAGACCAAACCAATCATCCGGGGAGTGTCGGCAAGCCACTTATCTTCTCCGAGTACTGTTTTTGAGTCTCCACCATCGAAGTCCCCTCAATCAGGGGTATAGTCGAAACTGACCGAATAATTTTCTGTTACATAATTCTGGAGGCGAGACGGCGTGATGTGATTTTCGAGTAGAATTAGATACAGTATAGCAAAATCAATCTTCATGTTCAATACATTCCGCAGGGAGAGAATCCCCTCGTTTTTGCCTGCGAAGCACCCAGAGGAGAAACCATGTCCGAAGCCGAAACCAAGATCGCCGAACTCAAAGCCCGCCTGGCGGAGGTCAACGACCTCAACAACGCCGCGGCTGTCCTGGGCTGGGACCAGTTGACTTACATGCCGCAGGGTGGCGCCCCCGCCCGCGGCCGGCACCTGGCCACGCTCGCCAAGGTGGCCCAGGAGAAGTTCATTGACCCCGCCATCGGCAAGTTGCTCGACGACCTGCGTCCCTACGAGGAGAGCCTGCCCTTCGAGCACGACGACGCCAGCCTGCTCCGCGTGGCACGCCGCGACTACGAACGCGCCACCAGGATCCCGCCGGAGTTCGCCGCCCGCTTCAACGCCCATCAGTCTGAAACCTACATGCTGTGGGCCGAAGCGCGCCCGGCAAATGACTTTGCCAAAGTCCGCCCGAACCTCGAAAAGACCCTCGACCTGAGCCGCGAAATGGCGAACTACTTCCCCGGCTACGAGCACATCGCCGACCCGCTGATTGACTTCGCCGATTACGGCATGAAGGCCTCCTCGGTGCGTAAACTCTTCGCCGACCTGCGGGCTGCGCAAGTCCCCATCGTCCAGGCGATCACCTCCCAGGAACCCGCCGACGATGCCTGCCTGCGCAAGCATTTCCCTGAAAAAGAGCAGATGGCTTTTTGCGAGGAAGTCGTCCGCCAGATGGGCTACGACTTCCAGTGCGGGCGGATTGACAAGTCCCACCATCCCTTCACCACCTCCTTCTCCATCGGCGACGTGCGCATCACCACGCGCGTCAAGGAAAACTACCTCGGCGAGTGCCTGTTCAGCAACATCCACGAAGCCGGTCACGCCATGTACGAGCAGGGCGTGGACACGAAATACGACGGCACGCCCCTGGCGAACGGCACCTCGGCCGGTGTCCACGAGAGTCAGTCGCGCCTGTGGGAGAACGTGGTCGGGCGCA
>JBFMCM010000036.1:0-2259 GCA_040754355.1 Chloroflexota bacterium
GCCCGCGCTTGTCCTGCAAAAACGAGCAGCAGTCCCAGGCTGAGGGTGAGTGCGAGTATGCTGCGCATCTCTCTACTTTCCCAGGAAGTATAACAACGGCGTGAGCGTCAGGGGGCTGAGGATGGTGGTGATGATTACGGTGGCGGTCACGAGGGTAGGCTCCAGGTTGTATTCGGAGGCCACGATGGTGGTCATGACGGCAGACGGCATTCCGGCCTCGGTGACTCCCGCCTGGCGCGCCGGGCCTTGTAAGCCAAAGAGGGCAGACAGGCCCAGCGCCAGGAAGGGGCCGGCTACCAAGCGCAGGAACACCGGGACACCCAGCGCCCGCAGGTTCCTACTCCACTCGGCGCGCTGGAGTTCCAGTCCCAGGATGATGAGCATACTCGGGACGGTGGCCCCGGCTGCTAGGCTGACCGTGCGCTGGATCGGTTCCGGGAGGACCCAGCCGGTGCGGACGAAGACCATCGCTAGAATGATGGCATAGATTGCCGGAACTTTCAAGAGGCCAAGCAAGGCATCTTTGAGTCGCATGTGGCCGAGCGAGGCGGTGAATACACCTAATGAATAGAGCATCAGATTGCTGGTGACGAAATAGATGCTGGCATAGGCCAGCGCCTCCTGCCCGAAGGCGAAGGCAATCACCGGCAGGCCGTAGTTGCCGTTGTTAGCGGTCAGTGTGGTCAGGATGACCGCGCTCAGCACGGTGCGTTCCAGGCGCAGGAGTCTCCCAATCAGGAGGGCCAGCCCGGCTGTGGCCAGCATGAGGCTGGCAGCGAAGCCCATCATCAGGGCAATCCTGCCCGGAGGCAGCTGGCTGCGCGTGATCAGGTCGAAGACCAGGATGGGGCTGAGGATGTAGAATACCACCCGGCCCAGCGGACGCGGCTCGACCTTCAGGACTTTCCCCAACGCAAAACCTGCTCCGGCAAGGAGCAGGACGGGCAGGAGGTTGTTGGCAAAAATATTCAGGAGCGGCATTGTTTTCTATTGCTGAGACCTTATTGGGGTGCGGACTTTAGTCCGCTTATGCAGGCTGACCCTAAAGGGTGCTTCGCGAAGCCTGCACTCCTTTAGGAAGAGTTCTTACTTTTCTCCCTCTTCATCATCCAATTCATAATCGAGCAGATCGAACTGGTTCAGGTCTTCGGTGAAGAGCAGGTTTTCCAGGGCTTCTTCGAGGAAGTCGGTTTCCTCGTCATCGGATTCGGCCTCGAGCAATTCCTCTAATGTGCTGCGGACTCCCTCGCCGCCAATTTTGGACAATGCCCAGATGATCTCCCGGCGCATTTCCGGGTCTTCCTCGTCTGCCAGCAAGTCGAGCAAAGGCAGGCGGGCGGAGGCCATGCTCAGTTCGCCGGCGGCGCGGATGGCCTCAGTACGGATGTCGTCGTTCGGGTGGTGCAGTTTCGAGAGGACATTCTTTTCCCAGCGGTTATCGCTGGAGCGCCCCATGGCGAATAGGGCGCTGACGATCCACTCGGACTCCTTCCGATGGTAAGCGGCTTCGATGAGCGCTGGGACTTCCTGCCGCGAGGAGGCTCCCAGGGCCTCCAGCGCCCGCCGCCGGACGAGGGTTGTCTTGGCTTTCCGGGCGGCTTTCAGAAGATTCTCTTCCACTTGATGCAAAATATCGGACGAAATTTCTTCCAGTTCGCCTTCGTAGATGAACAAGCCCAGGGCGGTGGCCGCCGCCGACCGGGTCTGCGCGCTCTCGTCCGCGTTGAGGATGTGGAGATAGGTTGGGACGAGTTTCGGGTCGTCACATTCCCACAGCAGGCGGATGGCCCCGGCGCGGACGCCCGGTTCCGGGTCGGTCAACAGGGGGGGCGCCAGAACCTCGAAGGACATCAGGGTGTCCGTTTCGGCCAGTTCCTCCAGGTCTTCGAGCAGGGCGAGTTTCCGGCGCAGGGAAACCTGCGGCCAGGCCTCCAGCACGGATTTCAGGTCAGCCGGTTCGAGGTCCGAGAAGCGGTGCAGGTAACGCGCCGGGAAGGGCTTGGATTCGTCCAAGAGGGCCCGCGTCACTTGCAAAAACGGAGCGGTCTGGGTCATGCAATGAATCCCTATGGCAGGGTGATATTGATCGGATTGATGATATCTTTGATGTAAAAAACCATCAGCAGTATGATGAGCAGGATGAAAGCCGTGCTGTTGATAGCAACCTGGTATTTGGCCGGAATGGCGCGCCGGAAGAGCAATTCTGGCAGGAGGAAGAGCACGCGACCGCCGTCCAGGGCTGGGATGGGCAGCAGGTTC
>JBFMCM010000037.1:0-7231 GCA_040754355.1 Chloroflexota bacterium
CAGTACGACGACCTGTCGGTCTTCGTTCGCGAACAGGAATTGATGCAGCGGCTGGCGGGCGAATCGATTGTACCGAGATTGGAACTGGATATTTCCGACAACGACATCCCCGGCGCGGTCGAGAAAATTGCCGACTGGATGGAGTCCACGGGCGGGTTGTGGATGAAGGAGTGAAAAGCAAGAAGAGAAAAGGAAGAAGGCAACAAAAAAGGTCAGGCGCAACCCTGACCTTTTCACTTCTCCTTCTTACTTTTCCCTTTCCCCTAGTGGAACTGCCAGCTCCCGATGCCGGTGTTGTAGATCAGTTGGTAAGTGACATTGGCGCTGGTGACCAGGCTGCTGACATAGGTGAAGACCAGTCCGACTGACACGCTGGCGTAACTGCTGGAGTAGGAGTTGACGGTCACGTAGGTGACACTTACATTCGAGACCGAGTTCCAGTAGTTCACGTAACCCGTGTAGCCGTCCGGGTTGTTGCGGGAGATGAAGTAGGCATCCAGCAGCGACCAGGTCAGGGGATAGTTGCGGGCGTTGATGTTGTTGAAGTAATAGTAGATGAAATCCGCCGGGTAGGGGACAGGTGGAATTGCGGTCGGCGCTGAAGTGGGCACCGTCCCGGCAGCGGAATCGAACATCCAGGTCGCCCGCCAGGTGTCGTAGTAGAGATGGAAGGTCTGGATGCTGTTCACTGAATAACCGGCAACGTAGTTGTAGACCATGTTCACGACCACGGTCGCAAACGGACTGGCCAGGCTGGTGACGGTGACGGAATTGATATCCACCCGCGAGACCGAGTTCCAGTAGGCCACGTAGCCCGAATAGCCGTCCGGGTTGACCGCGGCTTTGAAGGCCTCCGTCAGCAGCGACCAGGTCGTGGCGTAGTCGCGGGCGTTGATCTTCTGGTAATAGTAGTAGATGAATTGGTCGGCGTAGGCAGGCGACCAGACGACAATCGGCGTCGGATAGATGACCGGTGTTGGGTAGATGATCGGGGTGGGATAGACGACCGGCGTTGGATAGACGATCACGTAGACCGGCGCAGGCGGCGCGGTGGTGGCTGTCGGCGCTGGGAGGGTGTCCGTCGGCAGGCTGGTCGTCGGGATGCCCTCGGAGGGAATCGAGGTGACGACCGCGGGGGTCTGGGTGGGATAGGCCGTCAGCGTCTGGGCAACGGAGGTCAGGATGACATCCGCCGAGAGGGCGGCGGGCGTGGAGGGGGCGCAGGCAGCGAGGAACAGGAGAAACAGGATCGAAGCCGGAAGAAGGCGTTTCATAAGCATCACTCCCTGGTCAGGCCGCGGTCTCTGAAAGAGGCCCCGGAAGGTTGGTGCTATTATTATATATCCAGAATCGACTGCCTGCACACCGAGTAGGGGCAGGTCTGAAACTCGCCCCTACAAATCAATCTTCTTTCGGCGGCGCAGCGGGACCGTAGTCCAGCACCTCGCGCACGCCGGTGCCCGGCTCGGGCGGACCGAGGATGCCTTTTTCCTCCAGCGTGTCCACCAGGCGGGCGGCACGCGTGTAGCCGATGCGCAGTTTGCGCTGCAGCATCGAGACCGAGCCGCGGCCCTCGCGGCGGCAGATGTCAATCGCGTCGTTCATCAGCGGATCGCCCTGGACGGCCGTGATGTCCTCGAACATGGGCACCTGTTTCAGCGGCACGCCTTGCGGCAGGGTCGCGGCGGGCAGGCCCGGGGTCCCGGCGGCGGCGTAGGGGCTGGCCGCCCCGGCCTGCGCCCGCCAGTAGTCCACCAGGCGGGTGATTTCCACATCCGAGACGAAGACCCCTTGCAGGCGCACCGGAGCGGGGGCGTCGGGGGCCTGGAAGAGCATGTCGCCGCGCCCCAGCAGGCGTTCCGCCCCGGGCTGGTCGAGGATGACGCGGCTGTCGGTGTTGGAGGCCACAGCGAAGGCGATGCGCGCCGGGAAGTTGGCCTTGATGAGGCCGGTCACCACGTCCACCGAGGGACGCTGGGTGGCCAGGATCATGTGGATGCCGGTGGCGCGCGCCAGTTGCGCCAGGCGGGTGATGGTACGCTCGGTCTCATCGGGGGCGATCATCATCAGGTCGGCCAGTTCGTCAATCACGATGACCAGGTGGGGCAGTTTTTTGCCGCCCTGGGCGGCCATGCGGGCGTTGTAATCGGCGATGTTGCGCGCCCCCATCTCGGCGAACTTGTGGTAGCGGTTGTCCATTTCGCGGGTCATCCACTGCAGCGCGCCGACGACGCGTTCGATCTCCACCACCACCGGGGCCAGCAGGTGCGGGACGCCGTTGTAATTGGTCAGTTCGACGCGCTTGGGGTCCACCAGGATGATGCGCAGGTCGTCGGGGGTGTTGTGCAGCAGCAGGCAGGACAGGATGGAGTTGACGCACACCGACTTGCCGGAGCCGGTCGTGCCGGCGATGAGCAAGTGCGGCATGGACTCAAGATTGGCAGCCTTGGGATGCCCGGCCACGTCCTTGCCGAGGGCGAAACGCAGGGGAGTCCGCAGGCGCGTGAAAGGCTCGCTCTCGACGACCTCGCGCAGCGCCACCAGGGACATTTCCTCGTTGGGCACCTCGATGCCCACGTAGCCGCGCCCTGGGACGGGGGCCTGGATGCGGATGCGCGGCGCAGCCAGCGCCAGGGCCAGGTCGTCGGACAGGGCGGCGATTTTGCCGACGCGCACGCGCATCGGTCCGCTGCGCGACTCGATGAACAGCGGCTCGACGCCGAACATGGTCACCGCCGGGCCGCGGCTGATCTCCACCACCTGCCCCGGCGCGCCGAAGGAAGCCAGGGTCTCCTCGATGAGCCGGGCGCGTTTCTCGATGAATTCCTCGTTGACCACCGGCGCTTGCGGTTTCTCGAGGATCTCGCCCACTCTGGGGAGCACCCAGGCGATGACGGGCGCGGACGGGAGGCCGGTCTTGACCCCCACGCGTGCCGGGGGTGCAGCCGGAGTCTGCGCAGAGGCTGGGCGCGTCGTCAGCGGGGTGAAATCACCCAACGCTTCCTGGGACGGAGGAGGAGGCGATTCGCTTATGGCAGTGGGCTTTACAGCCGGGCGTTTGAGTCTCTCACCCGCCTTTTTGATGAGCGGTCCCGTCCAGCGGAACATTTCCTCCATGGAGATGTCGAGGGTCATTGCCAGGCCGACGATTAACCAGGCGACCACCACGATGGCCGCGCCCGCGCCTCCCAGCCCGCTGACTAGTCCCTGTTGGAGCAGGCCGCCGAGGTAGCCGCCGCCTATGCCGTCCGCGGCGCGCGCCATGGCTGTCTCGGCCGGGCCGGAGACTCCATGGAAAGCGACCAGCAGGCCGCTGAAGAGCAGCAGGATGCCGATGACGCGTTCGATGGTCAGCGCCGGCAGGCGGTCCACGTTGCGCGCCACCAGCCAGGCCCCCAGGATGATGAGCGCCGCCGGCAGGATGTAGACGCCCCAGCCGAAAACCTGACCAAGCATATCCACCCAGGAACCGCTCAGGGTGCTGCGGTTGGCCGAGAACAGGCTCAGGACGGTCAACAGGCCCACGATGGCCATGACCACCCCCAGGATGTCCATCCGGCGCTCGGGGGAGACGTTCCCCAGGATCGAAAATCGCTCCGGGGAGTAGGCCTTCCGGCGCGAGGAGGTGGCGCGCCTAGGTTGATAGGCCCGGCGCGTCGCCCCGCGCACCGGTTCGGGGGTCCGGGATGAACCGGAGCGGCCCGCGGCACGGGCGGGAGTCGGTTTCGAGGAGGGTTTCGAGCGGGTGATCGGCATGGCAGAATCATTATAGCACAAATGGTCTACCCTCACCCCCAACCCCTCTCCCGGTGGGAGAGGGGCAGGGGTGAGGGTATAATTGCCCCGATGTTCGAAATCATCTTCCTCGGCACCTCCGCCTCGGCTCCCTCGGCGCGGCGCGGGCTGCCTGCCCAAATCGTCAAACACGACGAGTTTCGTTTTTTAATTGATTGCGGAGAAGGCACCCAGCGCCAGATCATGCAGTCCGGCATCGGCTTCCGCAGTCTGAAGCACGTGCTCATCACCCACGGCCACCTCGACCACATCCTGGGCTTGGCCGGGCTGATGTCTACCTTCATGCGCTGGGAGACCATCGAAGAACTCAACATCTACAGCAGCAAGTGGGCGCTCGAGCGCGTCTCCGACCTGCTGCACGGCGTGGTGCTGCGCGGCCGCCCGGCGCCCATGCCGCTCAACCTGAACGAGGTCAAGCCGGGCGTTTTCTTCGAGAGCGAAGGGTTCACCGTCAGCGCCTTCCCGGTCTATCACCGCGGCTCCGACAGCCTGGGGTTCAAGTTCGAAGAGCGCGCCCGCCGTCCGTTCCTGGCCGAAAAAGCCGAGCGACTGGGCGTGCCGCAGGGACCCCAGCGGCGTGACCTGGTGGAGGGGAAGACGGTCAAACTGGCGAACGGGAAGAAGGTGAAGCCGGACGACGTTCTCGGCCCGCTCAAGCCCGGCCTGCGCTACGTTCACATCGGCGATGCCGGCCGGACCGAGGACCTGGTGGCCGTCTGCCGGGACGCTGACGCGCTGGTGATCGAATCCACCTACCTCGAGGAGGAGGCCGAACTGGCCGACCAGTTCTCGCACCTGACAGCCAAGATGGCTGCCGAATTGGCCGTCAAAGCGAACGTGAAGCGGTTGATCCTGACCCACCTCTCGCGCCGCTACCGGGAGAAGGACATCCTGGCCGAAGCCCAGGCGGTCTTCCCCAATGTGAGCGTGGCGCGCGATTTCGATGTTTTCCAGATCAAGCAAGGATAACAAATGTGTCACTGTGAGGAGGGTCGAGCAGGGTTGAGTAGCCGAAGGCGTATCGAAACCCGACGACCGCGCAGCGTGCCTCTGGCAAGCAGTCTCCTCCCCCGGCGGCGCGGACGCCGCCTAGAGCAAAAGCGGTATAACGAGAAGGATAACTATGGACGACAAGACATTCAATATTGGATTACTGACCTCCGGAGGCGACTCGCCCGGTATGAATCCCTGCATCCGCGCCGTGGTGCGCACGGCCGCGGCGCATAACGCCCAGGTAATCGGGATTATGGACGGATATGAAGGCCTGATCAACGGCGAATTCCGGCCCCTCGGTCCGCGCGACGTGGGCGGCATCATGCAGCGCGGCGGCACCATCCTGCAGACGCGCCGTTCCAAGCGTTTCATGGAGAAAAATTACCAGCGCGAAGCCATCCGCAACATGAACGGCACCGGCATGGACGGGCTGATCGTCATCGGCGGGGAAGGCTCGCTCAAAGGCGCCCATGCCCTGGCTGAACAGGGCGTCAAAGTGGTCGGCGTGCCCGGCAGCATTGACAACGACATCTGGGGCACCGACATGGCCATCGGCGTGGACACCGCCATGAACACCATCATGGACGCGGTGGACAAACTGCGCGACACGGCTTCCTCGCACGGGCGCGCCTTCCTGGTGGAGGTGATGGGACGCGGCTGCGGCTACCTGGCCGTGCTGGCCGGCATCGTCTCCGGCGCGGAAATGGTGCTCACCCCCGAGTCGCCGGCCACGGTAGAAGATGTGGCCAAGGCGGTGGAAGATTCCTACATGCGCGGCAAGCGGCACGCCATCATCATCGTGGCCGAAGGCGCCAGTGTCAAGGTGGTAGACCTGGCCAAGGCAATGGATGAGATGGATGTCGGATTTACCACGCGCGTCACCATCCTCGGCCACATCCAGCGCGGCGGCTCGCCGACCGCCTTCGAGCGCATGCTGGCCACCCGCATGGGAGTCAAGGCGGTCGAGGCGCTGGTCTCCGGCCAGAGCGACGTGATGGTGGCCCTGCAAGGCCGCGCCATGGAACTCGTCCCGCTGACCGACGTGACCAGCAAGACGCGCTCGGTCAACCCCGAATACTTCGAGATGGCGCACGTCCTCTCCCGGTGAAGCATGCCCAAATACGAACTCGACCTCAACCCCGTCCAGCACATTACGGCCGACGCCCTCGGCCAGCCCGGCCAGCGCGTTTTCTACGTCCAGGGCTGGCGCGAAGCGGACCCGCAGCCGGTCACTGTCATCATCGAAAAGATCCAACTGCAGAGCCTGGCGCTCGGCATCGAGCAGATGGTCAGCGAGATCGCCCGCCAGAAAAAGGAACTGCCCATCCCGCCCAATGATTACGACGAAGACAAGATGCGCATCCACCCGCCAGTGGACCCGCTCTTCCGCGCCGGCGAGATGGGCCTGGGCTACGACCCGGAGCACGACCTGATCGTCATCCTGGCGCGCGAAATCGTTGTGGAAGGCGAGGACCCGGAACAGGCCGCCGTGGTGCGTTTCTGGTGCAGCCGGAGGCAGGCGCGCCAACTGGCTGCCTGGAGCGCGGAGGTGGTCAGCCGCGGGCGGCCGATCTGCCCGCAGTGCGGGGAGCCGATGGAGCCGGAAGGACATTTCTGCCCGAAGAAGAATGGGCATAAGAAGAAGTGAGAAGAGAGTAGTAAGTAGTGAACAGTAAGCAGTCTTGGGTGATCGAAATGAGGCAGGCCCTGGAGAAAGGAGAGATCAACCTCCAGGGTCAGTTTTTACTCGGTTCCAACTACACCTTCCTGGTGAAAGTCAACCACGCAGACCGGGAGTTTCCTGCTGTCTACAAGCCGATGCGCGGCGAGCAGCCGCTGTGGGATTTTCCCGAGGCCTCCCTGGCCGGGCGCGAGGTGGCGGCCTACCTGGTCAGCGAGGCGCTCGGCTGGGGCTTCGTCCCGCTGACGGTGCTGCGCGACGGGCCGTTCGGTCCGGGCTCGCTGCAGCAGTACGTCGAATACAACCCCAACTATCACTACTTCAACTTCAAACCGGCCGACAAAGCCCGCCTGCGCCCGGTGGCGCTCTTCGACCTGCTGGTCAACAACGCCGACCGCAAGGGCAGCCATGTCTTCTTCCAAAAGCGCACCCGGCGTCTCTTCGCCATTGACCATGGCTTGTGCGTCCATGCCGAGGGCAAACTGCGCACGGTCATTTGGGACTTCGCCGGGCAGCCTTTCCCGGAGGAACTGCTGGAGAGTCTCCGTTCGCTCCGGGCGCGGACCGGCGACCTGTTCGCCGCCCTCGGGGCGTATCTACTCCCCGAGGAGGTGGCCGCCCTCGGGTCGCGCCTCGAGGCGCTGATCGCCAAGCCAGTCTACCCATTGCCGCCGCAAGACCGGCGCGCGTTTCCATATCCGCCATTGTAAAATACAAAAAGCAAAAAACAAAACCGTCGCTTTTGCGGTGTGGATTTTGTTT
>JBFMCM010000038.1:0-3355 GCA_040754355.1 Chloroflexota bacterium
GTGCCGGCCGGCACTTTCATCGCTTACCCGGATGAGGCCGCGGCGCGCCTTGCCCTGGAATCAGGGGAAATCGCCGCCTTCTACCTCGTGCCGGCAGATTTCATCGAAAGCGGCGAGATCACCTACGTCCGCCCGGATTTCAGCCCTCTCTCCTCGGGCAGCGAGGACCAGTCAGACTTGTTCTCATGGGTGCTGCAATTCAACCTGGCAGGCGGCGACATGCCCTTTGCCAGCCTGGTCAGCGGGCCGCTGGATGTGCAGGAAATCTCGCTGGCCCCCGTGGCACCTCCCGATGAGGATAACCCCCTGGCTTATTGGACGCCTTATGCCGTCACCCTATTGTTCTACATGCTCATCATCGCTTCCGCCAGCCTGCTGCTCAGCAATATCTCGAAAGAGAAGGAAAACCGCATCATGGAAATATTGCTGACCTCTGTCACACCGCGCCAACTGCTGACGGGCAAGATCCTCGGCCTGGGAATCGTCGGCTTGGGGCAGACTTTCCTATGGCTTGGGATAAGTTATCTGCTGTTGAACCGCAGCGGGCAGACATTCCAACTGGTTTCGGCAATCCACCTCCCTGCCTCGTTCCTGGCCTGGGGGCTGGTCTTCTTCCTGCTCGGCTACGCCGTCTATGCCAGTCTGATGGCGGGACTGGGCGCCCTGGCTCCCAACCTGCGCGAGGCCTCCCAGGCCACATTCGTGATTATGATCCCGCTCATGATCCCCCTCTTCTTCGCCAGCACCGTCTTCGCGGAGGAACCCCATGGGATGATTGCCACCGTTCTGAGCCTCTTCCCGCTCTCCGCTCCGGTGGCGATGATGGCGCGCCTCTCGGCGGGCGGCGTGGCCTGGTGGCATCCCTGGCTGGCCGTCCTCCTGCTGGCCGCGACGGCGGCGCTTATCGTCCGTGCGGTGGCCGGGATGTTCCGCGCCCAGTCCCTGCTCGCGGGGCAGGGCTTCAATACGAAGATGTTTATCAAGGCGCTTTTTGGGAGAGGATGAGCCGTAGGGGCGGGTCTATTCAGGTAAATCAAACTGTACCTGAAAAGACGATTTCAGGCAGGCTGCACCGGCCGGACGAGTCAAAGGCCTGCCCCTACTTTTACCAATCTATCTCTTTACGATCCAGAAAAAACTTGCCGGTCGGTCCCCCGCTCGGAAGCGTGGCCAGCCAGACGATGGTGTCGGCTCCCTGTTCCAGCGTGCGCGGCGCCGACTTGCCGCCCATCTCCGTCCGCACCC
Organism: Chloroflexota bacterium; assembly: GCA_040754355.1. GTDB lineage: Bacteria > Chloroflexota > Anaerolineae > Anaerolineales > Villigracilaceae > UBA877. The sequence continues at coordinate 1,246 of JBFMCM010000038.1, forward strand.
AGCCGGGGCAGCAGGCGTTGACCAGGATGTCGTTGGTGTGGATGGAATCGGCCAGCATCTGCGTCAGGGCGTTGAGGGCATCCTTCGAGAGGCGGTAGGCGGCCGACATGTTGCGCATCCGGGCGTGCTGCCCCATCGTGGAGGAAACGTTGACGATGCGCCCATAGTGGTGTTCTTTCATCAGCGGCAGGAAGGCCTGGCAGGTGCGCAGTGCGCCATAGGTATTCGTCTCCAGCGTCTGGCGCAGGATGTCAATCGAAAGCGTGCTGACGCTCCGGTCTTCTGAGAGATACACCCCAGCATTGTTGACCAGCGCGTCCAGGCGGCCATAATTCTTGCGGACGAATTTCTTGGCCGCCTCGACCGACTCGTCCAGGGACACATCCAGGGGGAAGTAATCCACTGCCAGGTTTTCGGCGCACAGGATGCGTGCCGCGGCCTGACCTTTGTCCGGGTCGCGGCTGGTCAGCAGGACGCGGTACCCCAGCCGACCCAACTGGCGGCAGACCTCGAAGCCGATGCCCCGGTTCGCCCCGGTGACGAGGGCGATGCGCTGCTCCTCCATGTCAATCCCCCACCATCTGCGCCACCAATTCCCGATGCCGCGGGCGGATGTCGAAATCCAGGTAGACGATCTGCTGCCAGGTGCCCAGCGTGAGCGTTTTCTCGACGAAGGGGATGGTCAGCGATGGCCCCAGCAGCGAGGCGCGCATGTGCGAGTGACCGTTGCCGTCGTCCCAGGTGGCGTTGTGCTGGTAGTCGCGGCTGGCAGGCACGAGGTCCTCGAACAGGCGCTTCAGGTCGGCGACCGCGCCCGGTTCGAACTCGACCGTCGTCAGCCCGCTGGTGGACGAGGGGCAGACGACGGTCACGATACCGGAGCGGAGTCCGGATGCCTCGACGAGGCGCCTCACTTCGCCGGTGATGTCGAAGATGTCGGCGTGACCTTTGGTATTCAGGGTCAGACTGCCGGTCTTGACGGTCATGGACTTTCTCCTCTCTTCGGCCTGTTCCTGATCTCGCCGCAGCGTTCGCAATCAGTCTGGCTGCACAGCAACGCCTGCCGGTTGCGTTTGATGCTGGTGAAGACCGCCTTGAACAGCATCGCCAGCGGAACAGCCTGGACCTGCGCCTCCCCGACCTGCGCCTTGCGGGTGAATTGCTCCAGGGTCGGGGCAAGCGCCTCGAAGCCGGCTGAGCAGCCCGGGAAATTCGGGCATTCCACGATTCCATCCGGTGTCAGCGCCCAGCGGGTGAACGTGCGGCGGCCGGTCATCTTCTCGGCATAATGAATGCTGGTATTGACGGTGTGCCCGACGCCTATCAAGATCACCCAGCCGTTGGCCTTTTCCAGCGCGCCCAGTGGTCCAAATGGATTGGCAATGGTTTGGGCGGCGAGGAAATCGGCGGCGTTGAAACCGGCAAAGGACAGGATGGGATGCCCCGACCGGCTGGCGTGCGGGTGGCGGCGTACCGTTTCGGGGATGACGCCCATCAATGGATCGGCCGGCATCTCGGGGGTGAAGAATTCCGCCATGCGGTTCAGGTCTGTGCCGGAGCCATACTTCAGGCCGTTGCCCTCCGGGCCGACCAGCGGCGTAACCATCGTCTTGTACGTGAAGGCCGGGACCAGGACCGCCTCGAAGACGGATTCCAGAGCGCTGACCACCGTCTTCGCGCCGCCCTCCACTTCCCCGAAGGCTGACAGGGAGGCATGCACCACCACCGGTGTCTCGTCCAGTTCGAGGCTGCGCAAGCCCAGCAGCAGGTCCCGCAAGCGGACGGCCACGGGCTACTCTCCCCGCAATTGCACCAAATGTTCGCCGATGTGGGCCACCATCCGATCCGCCCACCATTGGAAGGAATGTGTTCCAAGCGAGACGTGCGTGCCGGGACGTTCCCAGGTCTCGTCAGGCAGTCCTTCCAGCCAATCAGCGGCCTGCTCGCATTGCTGTTTGAATTCTCTCACCAGTGCTGCCATCGGTTCGGCGGGGTCGTAATGTTCCGCCATCCAGCGCTCGCCGTCGAATTCCTGAAACTGAGGGTTGGAAGATTCCGCAATCTGTTCCAGGCGCGGGAGATAAACCTCCCGGTTGACATCCCTCACGTG
>JBFMCM010000039.1:0-4487 GCA_040754355.1 Chloroflexota bacterium
AGACGGTCACGCGCGCCGAGGGCGGTTACCAGTTCAACGGCCTGCGCTACAAACTGGTGGACCTGCCCGGCACATATTCGCTTCTCTCCGCCTCGCAAGACGAGGAAGTAGCGCGTGACTTCATCCTGTTCGGCCAGCCGGACGCGACCGTCGTCGTCACCGACGCGACCGCCCTGGAGCGCAACCTGAACCTGGTCATGCAGGTGCTGGAAATCACCGAGCGGGTCATCGTAGCCGTCAACCTGATGGACGAGGCGCGCCGCAAAGGACTCGACGTGGATACGCGCAGCCTGGCACGCGACCTGGGCGTCCCGGCCATCCCCATCACTGCCCGCACGGGCGAGGGCATCCCCGCCCTGCTCCAAACCATTGCAGGCATTGTCAACGGTGACATCCGCACCCAGCCCAAGCACGTGGAAGGCACGCCCGAGTTCCAGCGGGCGGTTGTGGAACTCGTTCCGCTGATCGAGCAGGCGGTGCCCGGCATTCCCAACGCGCGCTGGCTGGCCATCCGCCTGCTGGACGGCGACGCCAGGGTGCAGAATGCCCTCCAGAGCGGTGAACTGGCCCAAATCGTGAGCCGCCAGCGTCAAGCCGACGCCCAATTCAGCCGCAAGATGGCGGTCGAGGGGAGGCAATAATGTCAGCACCATCCACCCAGCCAAACGATATCCTGGCCAAGGCCGAAAGCCTGCGCGGAAGCCTGTCCACCGGCTTCCGCGACGAGATGGTCAAATCGCTCTACGCCGAGGCAGAAAAGGTTGCCCGCAGGGCTGTTAAGACTCGAGAGGACAAAAAGTACGACCTGGATCAGAAACTGGACCGGCTGGTCACCTCGCCTATCTTCGGTCTGCCGATCATGCTCCTGCTGCTGGCGGTCATCATCTGGCTGACGGTCATCGGCGCGAACGTTCCCTCCTCCCTGCTGGCACAGGGTCTGTTCTGGGTGGAAGAAAAAGCGGCCGGGTTGTTCACCGCCTGGAACGTGCCCTGGTGGATCACCGGTTTTCTCTGGCACGGAGTCTATCGCGGGCTGGCTTGGGTCATCTCGGTCATGCTCCCGCCCATGGCCATCTTCTTCCCCTGCTTTACTATTCTGGAAGACCTGGGCTACCTGCCGCGGGTGGCCTTCAACCTGGACTGGCTCTACAAAAAAGCCGGCGCGCACGGCAAGCAGGCGCTGACCATGGCGATGGGCTTCGGCTGCAACGCGGCCGGCGTGATCGCCACGCGCGTGATCGACTCGCCGCGCGAACGCCTGATCGCCATCCTGACCAATAACTTTGTCCCCTGCAATGGGCGCTTCCCGACCCTGATCATGCTGGCGACGGTCTTTGTCGCGGCAGCCTTCCCACCCGCCTTCGCCTCCTTCGCCGCCGCCGGGACGGTGGTCGGTGTGGTGGTCATCGGCGTGATATTCACCTTCTTCGTCTCCTGGGCGCTCTCGAAGACGATGCTGAAGGGCGAAGCCTCGGCCTTCACGCTCGAACTGCCGCCCTACCGCAGACCGAATGTCCTGCGCATCCTGTACACCTCACTGATTGACCGCACACTTTTCGTCCTGTGGCGCGCCATCCAGACAGCCGCCCCGGCCGGGGCGGTCATTTGGATACTGGCCAACATCAATGTCCAGGGCGTTTCGCTCGCCCAGCACACTGCAGACTTCTTGAACCCCTTCGGCCTGCTGCTCGGCCTGGACGGGGTCATCCTGCTGGCCTACATCATCGCCATCCCAGCCAATGAGATCGTCGTCCCGACCATGTTGATGGTCTACCTGGGCACGGGCATGATGTCCGACCTGCCCGGGCTGAGTGAACTCAAAACCCTGCTGGTGGATCAGCATGGCTGGACGATGCTAACGGCAGTCAACCTGATGCTCTTCTCGCTGCTGCACAATCCCTGCGCCACGACCATCCTGACCATCTACCGGGAGACGAACAGCAAGAAGTGGGCTGCGGTCAGCGTGGTCATCACCCTCGGCTTGGCCTTCCTGGTTACCTTCCTGACAGCCAGCGCAGCCAGGTTGTTGGGATGGGTGTGAGAGGCAGATAGAAAGCGCGCTCATTTGATTTCGCTTTCAATGGCGGGGAGTTATAGTACAAAGTGGAGTGATATAATCCAATTTATCTTTCGCCGCCTATAATCCGTTATACCAGCACCTCATAACTCCTGTTTGGTGGCTCATAAGCCATTCGCGCGGTTTGTTGAAGGGATTTGTATTTCACATACAAAAAGGAGTTTTAATATGGCTCACTTGATTTACTCGGCAATCTCGTCACTCGACGGTTACATTGAGGACAGGGACGGCAACTTTGATTGGGCAATGCCCGATGAGGAAGTGCACAGGTTCATCAATAACCTCGAACGGTCAGCCGGCACCCATCTCTATGGACGTCGAATGTATGAGACTCTGATGGTTTGGGAGACCGACCCCAACTTAGCCGCTGAGTCTCCACTCATGCGCGACTTCGCAGAGATCTGGCAAGCCGCGGACAAAATCGTGTACTCCAAAACCTTGGAGGCTGTATCCACTCGCAAGACGCAAATGGAGCGAAGCTTCAATCCGACAGTCATTCGACAATTGAAAGAGGCTGTCGAACATGATATCCTCATTGGTGGTCCCGAGTTGGCTGCCCACGCCTTTCGAGCAGGGTTGATTGACGAGTGTCACCTGTTTCTCACACCGATCATCGTAGGAGGGGGTAAACAATCGCTTCCTGACAACGTTCGATTGGAGCTCGAGCTTTTGGAGGAACGCCGCTTTGGCAGTGGCGTGGTTTTCCTCCGTTATCGAACAAGGCAGTGAAGAGCCACCTAAAATAGGGTGCACCTGACGGCTGGGACTCTGTACGTTTTTTGGAGTTGGTGCTGAACTACGGCAGTTTTTGGTGTCCAAGTCGTTAGGCGGCTATCGGCGGCTTCCACCACCAGATTACTTCATGACGAGACAAAGCGAACGCGAATTGCTTGCTCGAGGTCGAACAGCCGAGGTCTACGCCTGGGCTGACAACCAGATTCTCAAGCTCTTCTTTGACTGGTGTCCACCGGAGTGGATACAGGCAGAAGTCCAAGTCGGCCGGCTCTTGGCCTCTACTTCTCTGCCAACACCTCGCCTTATGGAGACTATCTCTCTCGAAGGGAGGCAAGGGATCATCTTCGACCGTGTCGAAGGGCCATCCATGTTGAGCCTCCTAGGTACAAGCCCGTGGCTGCTGTCGAGGGCAGCCCATCAGTTTGCAGAATTGCACTCGGCCATTCACGCCATCACTTCAAGCAATCTCCCGTCCCTCCATTCCCATCTTCGCATCTCGATCAGCACTACCGATCTCCTCCCTGCTCTCGTTAGGGACCACGCACTTGCCGCGCTGATATCTCTTCCCGACGGACACGCCTTATGCCATTTCGACTTCCATCCCGACCAGGTTGCGCTTACCCGCCAGGGGCCCATGATCCTCGATTGGATGACCGCACGTCGCGGCCATCCCCTCGCGGATGTCGCCAGGACCTCGATCCTCATCGCGTTTGCACAAGCCCCCTACGCCAACTGGCTCATGCGCACGGCTACCGACCTAGTCCGCAAGGCCTTTCGCAGCCAATATCTTCGCCGCTACGCCCAACTTCACCCAGGGTTTCGCCTTGACGATCTTCACCGATGGATGGTCCCGGTCGCGGCTGCCCGCATCGCCGAGAATGTCCCAGGCGAGCATGACCAGATCCTTGCCTTCCTGGAGCACTCACTAGTACATCCGATGGCCGCCTAACACCTCGATGGAGCCTACCGGCCGCTGCAAAAAAAAAAAAAAACGGAGCCATGCTAGTATCGAAGAGTTGGCCAGGCAGAACATCACGAGGCCATTGGGCGAGTCGATGGTAACTCTGATACTGATATATCCAAACGCGTGATTGAATCCATGCTTAAGACGAGAAAGATCACGGTCGCGGATTTGCATAAAGCGTACTGCGGATGATGATGCGGTCTGCCCCTACCGACTTCTTTGTACCTTCTCGCGTTCCTGATCCCATAGTTTTGTAAATCGTTCAAAGACATCGGCAATGATTTCCAGTTCACATTCCGAGTAACTGGAGATCAATTCGTCCTGCGCGTTTCGTGCCGACTCAAACCATGACGCGGCTCTTTCAGCACTCGATTGTGCGGGAGCAATCAGGGTCCCGCGGCGGTCAGCGGGATTGGGTCGGCGCTCAATTAAGCCTGCCTTTTCGAGCCGATCAAGCATGGCGGTCGTCGCACCTGAGGTGAGACCCGTATGCCTGGCAAGTTCAGAAGGTGTGGCGATGCCTTTGAGGAATAAAAGCCGAAGACATTCCATGTCAGTTACGTTGAGCCCTGCCCATTCGCTCATAGCGTTTCGGAAAAGCGTCAAATGGATGCCATAATCCCTCACTGCCATCAAGGCTCGCTTCTTTAATTCTGTCTTTGTGGATTTCATCATAGGAAATAAACCCTTGACATTATCTTTATTTTCAAG
>JBFMCM010000040.1:0-5460 GCA_040754355.1 Chloroflexota bacterium
CCTGGAAATAGAAATCCCCCGGAGATTCCAAAACTCCGAGGGAATGTCGTCTTTGCTACTCTTCCCCCGATAACAATTTAATCTTTTCCCACGGCTTGAGACCCTCGTCCTGCGCCAGGACGGCCTTCAACTCATACATTTCATCCCTCAAGGCCGCGGCGCGCTCGAATTCCAGGTTCTTGGCCGCCTCTTTCATCTGCCGTTCCATTTCAGCGATTACTTTCTGCAACTCGGAGCGCGAGGTCACATCCCTGTGCTTGCCGGTCTTGTACTCGCCGCGCATTTCAGCCACTGCCGCGGGGGTCATCTGGTCGGTCAGGTCGCGGATGGCTTTGTGGATGCTGACCGGCGTGATGCCGTGATCCTGGTTGAACTTCACCTGCTTCGCCCGGCGCCGGTTGGTCTCGTCAATGGCGCGCTTCATCGAGTCGGTCATTCGGTCGGCATACATGAAAACTTGTCCGTTGATATGGCGGGCGGCGCGGCCGATGGTCTGGATGAGGGCTGTGTCGGAACGCAGGAAACCTTCCTTGTCCGCATCCAGGATGGCCACCAGCGACACCTCCGGCAGGTCGAGGCCCTCGCGCAGCAGGTTGATGCCCACCACAACATCGAACACGCCCAGGCGCAGGTCGCGCAGGATGCCGATCCGTTCCAGCGTCTCCACTTCCGAGTGCAAATAGTGTACTTTGATGCCCAGTTCTTCGAGATATTGCGCCAGGTCTTCAGCCATGCGCTTCGTCAGCGTGGTGACCAGCACCCGTTCGCCGCGCTCGACCCGGGTCCGGATTTCGCCTACCAGGTTGTCCACCTGCCCCTTCGTCGGACGAACCTCCACCTCCGGGTCCACCAGGCCGGTCGGACGGATGATCTGTTCCACCACCTGACCGGCGTGCTGCATTTCGTACGGCCCGGGCGTGGCTGACGTGTAAATGGTACTGCCCATCACCTGCTCGAATTCGTCGAACTTGAGCGGACGGTTGTCGAGGGCGGAGGGCAGGCGGAAGCCGTAATCCACCAGCGTCCCCTTGCGGGAGCGGTCGCCGTTGTACATGCCGCGAATCTGCGGGATGGTCATGTGCGACTCGTCAATCACCAGCAGGTAGTCGCTTGGGAGGAAGTCCACCAGCGTCCAGGGATGCGTGCCGGGGGCGCGCTGGTCCAGTTGCCGGGAATAGTTCTCGATGCCGGCGCAGGTGCCCACTTCGCGCAGCATTTCCAGGTCGTAGCGGGTGCGCTGTTCGATGCGCTGGGCCTCGAGGAATTTCTCCTGCGCTTTGAAGAACGCGATCCGGTCTTCCAGTTCTTTCTCAATGTTGGCAATGGACTCTTTCAAACGCGCGTCGCTGGCGAGGTAGTGTTTGGCCGGGTAGATGTCCACCTGCTGCGGCTCGGAGAGCACCTCGCCGGTCAGCGGGGCAAACTCGGTAACGCGTTCCACTTCGTCGCCGAAGAAGGTGATGCGGTAGCCGCGCTTATCCTCATAGGCGGGGATGATCTCCAGGGTATCGCCGCGCACGCGGAAGGTCCCCGGGCGCAATTCCATGTCGTTGCGCTGGTACTGCCCATCCACCAACTGGCGGACGAGGGCGTTGCGCCGGTAGATCTCGCCAACTTTTAGATTGACAGTACCTTTGCCATACTCCTCCGGATTCCCCAATCCATAGATGCACGAGACCGAGGCCACGATGATCACATCCCGGCGCGACATCAGAGCGGTGGTGGCTGCCAAGCGCAGGCGTTCGATTTCTTCGTTGATCTCGGTTTCCTTCTCGATGTACAGGTCGTGGCGCGGCACGTAGGCTTCCGGCTGGTAGTAGTCGTAGTAGGAGACGAAGTACGAGACGGCATTCTCGGGGAAGAACTCGCGGAACTCGGCATAGAGTTGCGCAGCCAGGGTCTTGTTGTGGGCCATGACGAGGGCCGGCTTCTGCAACTGCTGGATGACAGAGGCGATGGTGTACGTTTTACCGGTCCCGGTCGCGCCAAGCAGGACCTGGTGCCTGTGTCCGCGCTGGACGCCGTCCACCAACTGGCGGATGGCTTCCGGCTGGTCGCCGGTAGGCTGGAAGGGGGCTACAAGTTTGAAGTCCATAGTTTTTTATATGAGAGTAGAAAAGCTAGCCGCCTGACAGTTTGCTTCAAGAGCAGTTCGTTGGTCGAGCGTTGCATCGAGCCTGTCGAGATGTAGGCGGCGGGATTTCGATACGGCCTTTGGCCTACTCAATCACCGCCGTATCGAGACCAACAATAACTGGAAAACGCTCAAAATGTGGTCTCGATACGCCCCTGCGGGGCTACTCGACCACCGCTTGCCGGAAAGTGTCAGGTCGCTAGTAGAAAAGAAGAACAGCCGTTCTATTTTACCGCAAATCAACGAAAAGACCGAGGCCTGTTTCACCTCGGTCTGAAATTCATCCAAGTGGCAGTCACGGCATGGGCGGGAAGGCCGCCGGATCGCCGTACCAGTCACCGGGGTCAATCCCGATCACCGTCACTCCCGCCTCCACCACAACCGGGATAAGGGTATGGTCATTGCAGCCATAGGCCAAGCCACAGGGAACCATCTGGGTATACCCGCCCGCCAAACCCGCCGGGAAGCCGTCCCCGCCCAGCACATACGCCACAACGTAATATGTCCCGGCCGGGACCTCGAGGATATATTCGAACTGATTGGCGGGTGTATCTACATAAACGTAACTGCCATCAGCAACGTTCCATGCGACAACTCGCAAGGGAGGGATCATCTCTGACGGATAACTCAAGTTCCCGGTGATATAACCAGTTTGAGGAGCCGGGGGAGTAAATGTATCGGTAGGAGGCGGTTCTACCCCGTCCGCAGGTTCGGTTGGGGCAGGCGTGCCGACACTACAGAATATTATTGCCAGTGAAAGGGGTATGAAACTTAGCCAGAGTTTGTTTTTCATCGGATCTCCATTTACAAGTGTAGTTACCTAAAATATCTAACGCGTTATAGGATGGTCTACGGCACACCGCCGGGCTTGGGCGGGTAGCCCCCGCCCCAGTTGGTAATGTCACAGGTCACCATTTCGTTGTTCTTGACTTCGACGATGGTCGTGCAGCCCCCAGAATGGCCGGAATAGTCATAGGCGACCACTTGATACCTGCCGGTGGAAACGTAACCATCCATGGAGAAATAAGTACTCCCGGCAGGAATGATCAGGTACCAGTAATGCCACGGAGGATTCTGCTCGTGGGCAACGATCGCCAACTTGGGAATATCTCCATACGGATAACTGTAGATACCGCCGGAGATGGAGCCAAAACCCGGCTCCGGGGTATTGGTGACATTCGGCGTGAGTGTCGGTGTAATCGTGGGAGTAAGTGACTCGGTTGGGGTGGCCAGCGGCAGTTGAGAAACCAGCGGCCCGGCCTGCTGGGTCAACGCCCGGACGGTGGCTGCAACGATCGTCTCGACCTGGCCTTCGTCAGAAGCAGTGGGGACGCTAAAAGGCAAATTGCATGCCGCCAGCAGAAGACTGAGAACAAGAAGAAACACGGGACGGATCTTCATGACGATTCTCCTCGGGGCGATTTTGACAGATTATATCGTAATTCAAATCCTCTGATTACCTATCTTCGCGTGGCAGTGCCTGCTTCCTGGTCAATTTCTCCAATACCTCCAGCAGCCGCTCGCGCCAGTCAGCCTCCTTCCCAAACATGCACCAATAGGTATTCTTTCCCCCGCGCACACCCGGACCGAGGTCCGGCAGCCGTTTCGTTTCTTTTCCCTCCGCCGGAGCCGGGTAACGCAGGACAATTTGTCCCGCTTCCATGCCGATAGAGACCAGTCCGGCTTTTTCGGCGCGCATCTTGACCCGCATCTGGTAAAACAAGTTGGTGACCATTTCCGGTGGCGGGCCAAAGCGGTCGGTAAACTCATCGGATATCGCCTCGAGTGCCGATTCGTCGGTCATGTCTGCCAGGCGGCGGTAGAGACGCAGGCGCAGGGCCTGATCGGGAACATAAGTCTCCGGGATGCCAACTGCCAGGGGCAACTCCACATTGACGGGCAAACCCATGGGTTGGAAAGTTTCCAGGTTGGAAGGCTGCAGGTCAACTTTCAAACCTTCAAACTTTCCAACCGTCCTTATCTGCCGCACTGCCGCTGCCAGCATGCGGGTGTACAGGTGAAAACCAACCGCGGCAATATGTCCCGATTGGCGCGTTCCAAGGAGTTCGCCCGCGCCGCGCATCTCCAGGTCTCGCATGGCAATCGAATATCCAGCCCCCAATTGCGTGTTCTCGGCAATGATCTCCAGCCGTTCCTGGCCTTCAGGTGTGGGAGAAAGTTTGCGATGGCGGAAGAAGTAAGCATAGGCTCGCGCCGCGCCACGCCCAACGCGGCCGCGCAATTGATAGAGTTGCGCTAAACCGAAGGCATCACCTCGATCCACAATCAACGTATTGGCATTGGGAATATCCAGGCCGGACTCGATGATAGACGTTGCGAGGAGAATATCCACTTCGCCAGCAGTGAAGCGGTGCATGACCGAGGCCAGTTCCTGTTCGGGCATCTGTCCATGCCCAATGGCGACGCGCGCCTCGGGAACGAGTTTCTCCAGGTGCATTTTCATAGCGTGGATGGTCTGGACGCGGTTATGGACGAAGAAGACCTGGCCGCCGCGCTCCAATTCCCGCAGAATGGCCTGGCGGACGAGTTTCGGTGAATACGGCCCGATATGCGTGACGATGGGCAAGCGTTCCTCAGGGGGAGTGTTCAGGTTCGAGATGTCGCGCACGCCCGTGAGGGCCATGTAAAGGGTGCGCGGGATGGGTGTGGCTGTTAGCGTGAGCACATCCACTTCGGTGCGCAGTTGTTTCAGGCGTTCCTTGTGTGTCACGCCGAAGCGCTGCTCCTCGTCAATGATGACCAGCCCGAGGTCCTTGAACTGCACGTCGGAGGAAATCAAACGATGCGTACCGACAACGATGTCCACCGCGCCTTGCGCCAATGCGTACAAAATCTGACCCTGCTCGCGCGGCGTGCGGAACCGGGAAAGCATCTCGACCGTCACCGGGAAGGCGGCCAGGCGCTGGCAAAAAGTCTCGTAGTGCTGCTGGGCCAGGACGGTGGTCGGGACGAGGACGGCAGCCTGCTTGCCGTCCATAACAGCCTTGAAGGCTGCTCGCAGCGCCACCTCGGTCTTGCCGTAGCCCACATCGCCACATAGAAGGCGGTCCATAGGGCGGGCCACTTCCATGTCTTGTTTGATATCAACGAGCGCACTGACTTGATCGGGAGTTTCGACATACGGGAATGAAGACTCCAATTCCCCCTGCCAGGGGGTATCGGGACGGAACGCGTATCCTTCGGCGACCTGACGCCGGGCATACAGGTCGAGCAACTCTTGCGCCACTTCCTGCACGGCCTCGCGGACCCTGCGCCTGGTTTCCGGCCACTCCTGGGTACCCAGGTGCCCCGGCGAGGGGGGCGGG
>JBFMCM010000041.1:0-2061 GCA_040754355.1 Chloroflexota bacterium
CAAATCTGGAAAACCATTCGGGCATGACTCGTCTGCACGTCCTTGACCCGAATCCGAGTGGGCATCCAGCCGTTCTTTTGTTGCACGGCCTGGGCGCCACCGGCGCTTCCTGGACCTTGCAATTCCCTGCGTTATCGGAGGCCGGTTTCCGTCCGCTGGCTCCCGACGCGCCCGGCTTTGGCGAATCGCCCTACGACGGAAACGGCTGGAGCGTCAAACGCATGGCCGCGCAGATGGCGGAATTGTTGAATGACCTGGAAACCGGCCCGGCGCACATCGTCGGGCTTTCGATGGGGGGTGTGATTGCCCAGCAGTTTGCCCGCGACTTTCCACAGTTAACGAAAAAAATGGTGTTAGTCAGCACCTTTGCCGCCCTGCGCCCAGACTCGCTCTCCGGCTGGTTGTATCTCATGCAGCGCGCCCTGGCGATTACCTTCCTCGGCTTGCCTGCCCAGGCCCGGGTGGTGGCCGGACGCGTCTTTCCAAATCCAAACCAGGCTGATCTACGCAACCTGCTGGTGGCAACCATCTCCCGCGCCGACCCGCGCGCCTATCGCCTTGCCATGCGTTCGCTGGGACAGTTCGACTCGCGCAAGTGGCTGCATCAAATCACAGTTCCCACCATGGTCGTCATTGGCGCGGAAGATACCACCATCTCGCCCGCGCGGCAGAAAATCCTGGCAGAAGGTATTCCCAGTGCGCGGCAGGTTGTGATGGAGAGGGCAGGTCACGCTGTAAACGTGGATCGGGCAGACGGGTTCAATCGCCTTTTATTGGAATTCTTGAAATGAGAAAATCCCTGCGCTGGATGCCTTCCGTGTTGATCATGGGGGTTATTTTCGTATTATCTTCCTTCCCCTCACAGGAACTGCCGTCCTTTGGTTTCTGGGATACTCTGGTGAAAAAGGGCGGACACGCCGTTGGCTATGGCATCCTGGCGCTTTCGTATTGGTTTGCACTGAAGTGGGAGAGAAAGTACCTCTGGCTGGCCTTCCTGTTGACCGTTTTGTATGCCCTCTCGGATGAATACCACCAATCCTTTATCCCCGGAAGGAATCCCAGCCTGATGGATGTCTTCCTCTTCGATGCCGGCGGTGCGCTGATAACGCTGCTGGGATTCTGTCAGGTGAGGAAAAAGTAGGGCAAGGTTGAGTTGAGTAGGGGCACGATATATCGTACCCCTTCGGGCGGACGCGGATGCGTCCGCCCGATGTTTTTATTCAACGAAAATAGCAGCGCTCAAAACGAAGCGATTTTCCTCCATCGAATCTCATCCCTGATTCCTTGTTACCTGATTACCTTCGTCCTTCTCTCTTTTCACTTCTCCCTGTTCTCTGCTCTCTTTACTCGAACTCAATCTCCAACTCCTCATCCTCTTTCCACTCTTCCAACTTCTCGATCTGAATATCGCTGAACAACCCCTCCTGCATCGCCGAGACGCGGTACTGTTTCACCAGTTCGAGCAGCGCCAGGAAGGTGACCACTATCTCCAGCCGGGACGGTTTTTCGCCCACCAGTCCGCTGAAACTGGCGCGGCTTTCTATGCTCAATTGCTGCGCAATCCAGAGGATCTTCTCCCGGATGGTGATGCGCGGCGCTGAGATGACGGTCCCTAGGGCGGCTTTATCCTGCTCCTCGGCAAAAATAGCCTCCGCGGCCGCCATCAGGTCGGTCAGGGTGACATCCGACAGGTCCAGGCGGCCCTCCACGTGCGGGGGCGGCGCGACCCGCAGGTAGGTCCGTAAATGCTTCGCCTCGCGCTCATCCAGCCAATTTGCCAGTTCCTTGAAGCGTTTGTAAATCCGCAACTGCCGCGCCAGTGACTCGCCCACGTCCTCCTCGCCCGGCTCACGGACCGGCGGCCGGGGCAGCAGCGCCTCCGACTTGATCTGCAGCAGTTTTGCCGCCACCACCAGGAAGGCCGAGATCTCATCCGCCGGCACGTTCATCTGGTGGATATAGGCCAGGTATTGGTCGGTCACCTGCGCCAGCGAAACGGCAGTGATGTCCAGTTCGGCGCGCTCGATCAATTGCAGGAGCAGGTCGAGCGGCCCCTCGTAC
>JBFMCM010000042.1:0-5115 GCA_040754355.1 Chloroflexota bacterium
TGGAGAGAGCGCGGGCGATGCCGAAGTCGGTCACTTTCAGGCGCATGTCGGGCGTGACGAGCATGTTCTGCGGTTTCACGTCGCAGTGGACCAGGCCGGCGCGGTGGGCGTAGCCGATGCCGGCGCAGGCCTGGATCATCAGCGGCAGGGCCTCGGTCGGGTTGAACCGGCCGCGTTTGCGCAGCAGCGTCTTCAGGTCCGTGCCCGGCACGTTTTCCATGACGATGAACAACTGGCCGTTATCCAGCCCGAAGTCATGGACGGTGACGATATTGGGATGGGTCAGGTTGGCGGCCGCCCTGGCCTCCTGCCGGAAGCGTTCCTGGAAGGCGGCATCGCGCGAATAATCCTCGCGCAGCACCTTCACCGCCACTTGGCGTTCCAGCATCTGGTCGCGCGCCCGGTAGACGACAGCCATCCCGCCTTTGCCAAGCTGTTCGATCACTTCGTAGCGGTTGTTGAGTAGTCGAATCTCGTTCATCGGTTAAGTATTAGGAAGTAAGTGTATAATATTGTATCAGCGGATTGACAAAAGTTAAAGTAGTGGTATGATAAAAGCAATCACGATGAGAGGGCACACCTAAGGTTTCGTCCGAAGGTTACTCCCTCTCTCTTTTTTTGTCTATGTTCTGTACTCTAATTTCCTCCTGAGATCGGTAATATAAACAAAGTACTGGCGATATTTTCTCAGCAGAGATGAGTAACTTGTTTTATTGGGAATCATGACATGTGAGAGTTTGTCCTGCATCTCGAGATATTCAACCAGACAATAATAATCCCCATCTCCTGAAACAATAATCGCTTTGTCATAGTGGGGATATTCTATCATCGTACAGAGAACCAGTTCTGCATCCACATTGCCTTTTGTAAACCTTTCTTTTCCGTCTTTATACTCAAGCGTGGGTTTATAAACCACTTGATAGCCCACATCTTCAAGGAACTTGTATAGCCGGTCGTTTCCCGGAACGCGACCGATGAACAAATAGGCTTTATCAACTTTATACTTGTCTTTCAGGTAAATGAAAAACCGTTTGAAATCCAACTTCCAGCCTTTGTAGATTATCGCTCCATGGCCATTCACGATGTCCTTTTGAACGGATAGATTTAGATTCTGGCTGTCAATGAATGCGTATATGATTTCTGCCTTATAGCCCATTATTCCTACTCCAGTTGGAGATAGTAGTCCATCCTTGTTGTAAAGTTCAAATTCGAGATTACCTCATACTCCCCCTCCCGTATTTTGTCAATGATTTTCCTTTCCCACATTTTAGGACATTCCAAGAAGTCATATAAAAGGCTTTCTCGTCTATAATTGGGGCATGGCCGATGCACTTCTCATCTACAATCCAGCGGCCGGGCGAATCCCGGTGCGCTACTTCATCGGTGGGGTCATCCGTGCGCTCAACGATTCCGGCTGGCGCGTGGAAGTGGCCGAGTCAGTCAACGGACGGCACACCACCCAACTGGCGCGCACGGCCGCCCAGGAGAACTTCCGGGCTGTCTTTGCCGTTGGCGGGGACGGTACGGTCGGCCAGGCTGCCAGCGGGCTGATCGGTTCGCAGACCGCCCTGGGTGTACTGCCGGCCGGGACAGCCAACGTCTGGGCGCGCGAACTGGGGGTCAACGCCTTCAGCCTCTTTCACGCCCGGTCCCTGCGCCAGAACGCCCGTCTACTGGCCGAAGCCGAACCGTGCGCCGTGGACGTGGGGATGTGCAACGAGCAGCCCTTCCTGATGTGGGCCGGCGTCGGGCTGGACGCCATGACCGTCAAAAAACTGGAACCGCGCGAGCGCTTCGAGAAGTATTTGAGCGTGCCGGAATATTTTGCCACCACGGTCTGGAATATGACTCTCTGGCGCGGCATGAACCTGCGCGTCCTGGCCGACGAGAAGCAGGTGGAAGGGCATTACCTCCTGGCGGTCGTCACCAATATTCGCCACTATGTGGGCGGAATGGCGCAGATTTCCCCTTCGGCCTTCATCAACGACGGGCAAATGGACCTGTGGCTGCTCTCCGGCTCGACCCTGGCCGACGCCTTCCGCCACTTTTTCGAGATGCTGGGCGGACGCCACCTGACCTCGGACAAGGCGCGCTGCATCCCGATCCGCAGCGCGCACATCGAGTCGGAGATTCCCTTCCCCATCCAGATAGACGGCGAACCCATGCTTGGGACCACCCAGGTGGACATCGAAGTGGTGCCGCACGGCCTGTTCGTATTGATGCCGCCTCAAGCCCGAGAAAGGTTATGCAATCCCTGTAGCGAGTGAAGCAATGAAGCCACACAGCAAAATCCAGCATTTTCTCAAACACAATCCATTGATCTTCCTGCTCCTCTTCCTCCCACTGACCCTGGCCGGAGAACTCCTGCATTGGTCGCCGCTGGCCATCTTCATCCTGGCCTGCATCGCCATCATTCCCATGGCTTCCTACATCGGCGAAGCCACCGAGGCCCTGGCGCATTTCACCGGTCCACGCATCGGCGGGCTGCTCAATGCCACCCTCGGCAATGCCGCCGAACTCATCATCACCATCGTCGCCATCCGCGCCGGATTGCTGGAACTGGTCAAGGCTTCCATCACCGGGTCCATATTGGGCAACCTTCTGCTCGTGATGGGCTTTTCCTTTATCGTTGGAGGTGTCCGCCACGGACGCCAGACCTTCGACAAACGCGGCGCCAGCCGCAACGCCATCCTGCTCGTCCTGGCCGTCCTGGCCATGCTCATCCCGTCGCTGTTCAGTCACTCCATCGGACCGGAAACCAGCCCCCGGGTCGAAGCCCTGAGCCTGGGCGTGGCGGGCGTCATGATCCTGCTCTACGCCCTCGGCCTGCTGGACGCGGCCAGGTCCGGCGACACCCCAGTCACGCATGAACCGGCCCCGGCCTCGGTCCTGCCGCACTGGTCGCTGACCCAATCCATCATCATCCTCACCCTCGCCACGGCCGGAATCGTCTGGCTTTCCGAAGTCTTGGTCGGGGTGGTCGAAGCGGTGGTCTCCAGCCTGGGCGTCTCCGAATTCTTCCTCGGCATCATCCTCATCCCCATCATCGGCAACGTGGCCGAACACTTGGTGGCGGTGCAGTTTGCTGGCGAGAACAAAATGTCGTTGAGCGTCGAGATCTCGGTTTCCTCCAGCCTGCAAATTGCCCTGCTGGTAGCGCCTCTGCTGGTCTTCATCAGCCTGGTACTCGGGCATCCCCTCACGCTCATCTTCAACACCTTCGAACTCCTGGCCCTCATTGCCGGGGTGCTGATCGCCGCGCTGGTTTCCGCCGACGGCGAATCGTCCTGGCTGGAAGGCGTGGCGCTGGCTGCCATCTACATCATCCTCGGCCTGGCCTTCTTCCTACTGCCGACATGATCAAACAGGTTCTGGACGGGAAAGTGCTGGTTGCCGGGCTGGTCATTGCCACGCTCCTGACATGCGGCAGCCTGGTCTATCTCCTCGTTGCACGCCCTGCCGCCCCGGGCACGGACCTTGAACCCGGTTCTGCCGCGCTGACCGTCATCCCGGCTCCCACCGGAACGCCGCGCACCCTGCCTGCCACGCTGACGCCCCTGCCTCCCACACCCACCCTGCCGCCCACTGCCGCTCCGGGCGAATTCGGCCGGGGCGCGTATGTCCAAGTGAACACGGATGCGCTCAACATCCGCTCTGAACCCGGGCTGGATTCCGACGCGCTCTTCCTGGCCTTCGACGAGGAAGTATTCCTGATTGCTGAAGGCCCTGAAGAGGCTGATGGCTACACTTGGTGGTATCTGACCGCTTCCTACGATGCCTCCCGCTCCGGCTGGGCCGCCCAGGACTTTCTAACGGTTATTCCTTCCCCATGACAACCAAACCCACCTCTATTACTGCAAACCGCGCACAAAAACAACTGACCGTCGTCTGGGACGACGGCCACATTAGCCTGTACTCCTTCTCGCTTTTGCGCGCCGGCTGTCCCTGCGCGGAATGCCGCGGCGGACACGACAAAATGGGCGACACCCCCGACCCATCCGTCTTCAGCGCCGAATTGCCTGATTCCCCTGCCACCCGCCTGCGCACCATCGTGCCGGTCGGCTCGTATGCCATCACCCCGGCCTGGGAGGACGGCCACGACTACGGCATTTATCACTGGAGTTATCTGCGGGCGCTGTGTCCCTGTGGGGAGTGTAGAAAATAACAAGAACACGAACAAAACCGCTCTCGCTGCCGTTGCCTCGACTGGCTCAGCACACGCCTCGGCGGCGGGGACGCCGCCTAGAGCGGGATTTTGTAAACAGTCTAAGGTCAAGGGACTTTCCACAGCCCTCGACCTTTTGTTTTTCGCTTTTTGTTTTTTTACGGCGTCGGTGTGGCCGTCGGCGTCCGCGTGCGGCGCGGCGTGTGTGTATACGTGGGGGTAATGCCCAGGTGCAGGTAGGCTGTTGTGCGCCATTCTTCCGGCATGGCGTCGGCGGGCAGGGCGAGGAGTTTGTACCAGTAATTGCGCGAACCCAGTTCGGACAAGGGGTCGTCAATGTCTTCCAGGAAGATCGCCATCCAGTAATAGGCCTGGGCTTTGGTGCCATCTGATTTTGCCAGCGGCAGGGCATTCGCCTCCGCCTGGATGTAGGCGTCGCCGGGGAGGCCTTGCTCGAAATAGGCGCGTGCCAGGCCGAGGTGGGCGTCGAAGTCGTATGGATCGTACGAGACCGCTTTCTTGAAATCCTCCTCGGCCAGGTTGGGGTTGTCCAGATTCAGATAGGCCAAACCGCGCTGGGTATAAGCCTCCGAATTTCGCGGGTACTCGTCAAGGAAGCTGTTGAGAACCTCCAATGCAGCCTGGTAATTCTCGGCCGCGTTATAAGCCAAGCCAAGAGTAAGATAGGCATCCACGTCGTCTGGTTCGTAGATCCTGTAGGTCTGAAGGACGGCCACCGCATCTGCCAGTCGACCGATATCGATATATGCCTGAGCCAAGGTCAAGTAGACCGGGATGAGCGTCATGTCCAGCTCATTTGCCTTTAAGGCAGATTCCAGCGCGGCTTCACCGTCCCCACCATCCAACTGAGCCTGGGCCAGATACAGCCAAGCCTGGGCGGATCCAGGTGTTAGGTCAATGGCGTGATTAAAATCTGAGATGGCAGCTGT
>JBFMCM010000043.1:0-6344 GCA_040754355.1 Chloroflexota bacterium
CGTCCCTCCGGCATGCTCGGCTTGACCATCGTCCTCTCCGGGCAGGCTATTTCCATCCTCGCCTCCGGCATGACCGGTTTCTCGCTGGCCATCTGGGTCTTCCAGCAGACCAGCAGCGCCACCTCGCTCGGTATCATGACCAGCGCGTTCACACTCCCTTACCTGCTGATCATCCCGTTGGCCGGGGTGATGGTGGACCGCTACAACCGCAAACTGATGATGATGGTCAGCGACCTGACCGCGGGTCTGGGTTCTCTGACCATCCTGATCCTGCTGTTGACCGGCCATTTACAGGTCTGGCACTTCTACCTGATCAACATCCTGATCGGCCTGGGGAATGCCTTCCAGTGGCCGGCTTATTCAGCGGCCATCACCACCATGGTCCCGAAGGAACAATACGGGCGCGCCAACGGGATGATGTCCTTCGTGCAGGCCGGCCCGGGCGTGGTGGCTCCGCTCCTGGCAGGCGCGCTCCTGCCGGTCATCGGGCTGAAAGTCATCCTGTTGATTGACATTGCCACCTTCGTACTGGCCATCGGTATGTTGACGCTCGCCCATGTGCCCCAGCCTGCCCAGACCGTGGAAGGCCAGGAAGGCAAGGGCAGTCTCTTGAAAGAGGCCTCTTTCGGCTTCAAGTACATCTTCAAACGCCCCAGCCTGCTGGGGTTCGTGGTGATGCTCTTCTTCGCCAACCTGTTCCTGGGATTCCCGAACAGCGTCCACGTGCCGCTCATCCTCTCGCGGACGGGGAATAGCAGCCTGATTCTGGGCGCGGTCGAAACCGCCGGAGCCGTCTCGTGGACGCTCGGCTCGCTCATCATGAGCGCCTGGGGCGGCCCGAATCGCCGCATCCATGGTGTGTTGATCGGATGGATCGTCTATTGCCTGGCCGGGAACATCGCCTTTGGCCTGGGACGCGGACTGGGGGTCTGGATTCCGGCAATTTTGGTGGCCGGCGTCGGGTCGAGCGTGGGCATCGCCACCAGCCAGGCCTTGCTGCAAGTCAAAGTCGCGCCCGACGTGCAGGGACGCGTCTTCTCCGCCCGCCGCCTGCTCACCTGGTTTCCGGACACTTTCACCCCGGTCCTGGGCGGCCTGCTGGCCGACCACGTGATGGAGCCCGCCATGCAGAATGGCAGTTGGATGTCCCGGCTGTTCGGCTGGATGGCCGGAACAGACTCGGGGTCCGGGATGGCCGTGATGATGGTCATCTTCGGCCTGCTGACCATCCTGGCGCTCCTGTCAGGGTACGTCTTTCCACAGATCCGCAGGATGGAAGACATCCTGCCCGACCATGACCAACTCAAAAAAGTCGAAGAACATGCATAAGGACCTTTGTGGAGGTGGATAATGAAACAACGAACGCTCCTCACCCGCCGTGACTTCCTGCGGCTCACCGCCCTGGCAGGCGGGAGCGTGGCCTTGTCTCCGTTCATGAAAGCCTGCACCAGCTTGGGGACAGCCGCGCCCACTGCTACCTTCACGCTTCCTGTAGATGAACTCTTGTCCGGGTTGGACGGGCAGGATATTGACGCATTCTTCGAGGAAGCCTATCGCCGCTGGCTGGTCCGCGACCCTGAAAACCTGACGGCCCTCGGCTTGTCCGATTTCTACGGCGTTGGTGACGCAAACCTGACCGACATCTCCGACGCCTTTCTCCGCCAGACCCAGGCGCTCGAAGCCGGGACCCTCGACCTGCTGCGCGCCTACGACCGCTCGGCCTTCACCGCCGTCCAGTCTCTCACTGCTGATGTCTACGACTGGTTCCTGGATGACCTGGTGCGCGGCCATCCCTTTATGTACGACGATTACCCGCTCAACCCCATCATCACCAGCATTCACTACAATTTGTATATGCTCTTCACGGCCTATCACCCGCTCAATAACCGGCAGGATGCGGAGGATTACATCTCCCGTCTATCCCAGATGGGGACGAAGATCGCGCAATTGATTGACGGTCTCCAGCGAAGGCAGGAACGCGGCGTCATCCTGCCTGCCTTTGCCTTCTCTTACGTGAAATCTGACATCAACGAGGTGGCACAAGAAGGCGCTACGCGCCACCCTTACTACATTGCTTTCGACGACCGGTTGACTGGCGTCTCCGCTGAGGACAAGGCCGCCTTGCTGGCCGAGGTGGAGCAACAGGTCGAGGCAGTGGTCGTCCCAGGCTATCTAAGTTTAGTCAGTTTTCTCGACGAATTGCAATCCCAGGCGACCAACACTGTAGGCGTCTGGCAGTTCTCGGACGGCGCGGCCTATTACGCCCACTCCCTGCGCCGCCAGACTACCACCGAACTGACTGCCGAGGAGATCCATGAACTGGGCAAACAGCACTTGGATCGCATCCACGTTGAAATGCGGACACTGTTCGCCAGCCTGGGCTATCCAGAAAGTGAAAGCATCCCAGACCTGTATGCACGCCTGACAAATGACAGCGGATTCTACACCGACCAGGCCGCCGTGGATGCCTTCGAGACTGCTATCCGCGAGGCTGAGGCATTCCTGCCCCAAGCATTCGACATCCTGCCGCGCGCCAGTGTGGAAGTGGTAGGCGGCACACAGGGCAATTACTACATGCCCCCCTCCTACGACGGCTCGCGTCCCGGTCTGTTCTACGCCACCACCGCCGGTCAGATCCCAAAATTCGGCGTCAAGACACTGGCCTACCACGAGACAATTCCCGGTCACCATTTGCAGATTTCCATTGCCCAGGAGCAGACCGGCCTGCCCGCCCTGCGCCAGGGGGTGCAGTTCAATGCCTACACAGAAGGCTGGGCGCTCTATGGGGAACGGCTGATGTCCGAACTGGGCGCCTACGCCGACGATCCGCAGGGCGACCTCGGCCGCCTGCAAATGGAGGCCTACCGCGCCGCCCGGCTGGTGGTGGATACCGGCATCCACGCCAGGCAGTGGTCATTCGACCAGGCTGTGGATTATTTTGCCGAAACCATTGGCTTACACCCCAGCAGGGTGCAGGGCGAGATCACCCGCTACTGCGTCTGGCCCGCCCAGGCCACGTCTTATTACGTCGGCTTCTTGAGACTTCTGGAACTGCGCCAGAAGGCCATGGACACCTTGGGTGACAAATTCGACCTGAAAGCCTTCCACCGCGCCGTGCTGGTGAATGGCTCGGTACCCCTGTCCATTCTCGAACAGATTGTGGATGCCTCAATCGAAGGAGCCGCATGAGCATCCCCACTCTCCAGATCCCGCACCTGCTCCTGCGTCCCTGGGCTTCCGAGGATGCTCCGGCGCTCTTCCAGATCCTCCAGGAGCCGGATATTTTCAAATACTTTCCACGCACGACGCCACCGCCGCGCGAATGGGCGGACAAGTACATCGCCCACCACCTCACCCACTGGCAGGAACGCGGTTACGGTCACTGGGCGGTCGTCACCAAGGACGATGGCCAGGTGATCGGTTGGACGGGGCTGGAATACCTCCTGGAACTCGACCAGACGGAGGTCGCTTATCTTTTGAGCGGGCAGGTGCGAGGTCGAGGGTACGCCACCGAAGCCGCCCGCGCCGCCATCGCTTTCGGCTTCGGGACCTGTCACCTGCCAGGCATCATCGGCCTGGTCCATCCCGAGAACACCGCTTCCATCCGCGTCCTCGAAAAGTGCGGGCTGACCTTCACCGACCGACTCACCCTGTGGGGATTGGAAATGCTGCGGTATTTCAAATCAATTGAAGAAAAATGAACCTTTGGCGACATCTCCACCTCGGGGGTTTTTGTGTTGTCATTATTCCCAGAACCGCTATAATTGCTTCAACAAAATAAGTCCTGTTCCTGTCCAATTTTTTACTCTCCGCTCCATTAGGAGTGGCCAAACGAGGAGACAACATGAAAAAGTCTTTCCGCCCAACAAGGACCAACCGCCCGGTCAGCAGGCCATCCACTCCCCGAGCGCCCAGGCCGAGTTCCGGCAGCGGCCGCGTGAAGGAATCGTTCCATCAAACCCCGGGGGCAAGTGGCAGCACCCACCGGGATGCCGGCTTCCAGTCAAAGGAAATCGGTGGGGGCGGCAAGGAATTCCAGGGGGCGGCACCCGGCGGTTTCAGGCAGACTCCGGCTTACCTGCCTCCCAGAAGACGCTGGGGCGGGAGGCGCTCCGTTCCCATTATTACCGGCCTGGTGCTCATAATTTGCTGCCTGATCGTTCTATGCTTGGCTGTAGTGTACATGGTGAGTCAAGGGATCATCTCTCTGCCGTCTTTCTGACCGTCTGACAAATTCCAAGGGGACTGCAGTAAGACCCACTATTTGAAATCTTTTTTTCATGATCTATGGGCTTTGCGAGTCAAATGCCACTCAGACCAATAAGAGGAACGGTTTTATGGGCGTGATGATGCAATGCTTCTATTGGGACTGCCCGCGTGAAGACGGAAAAGAATTCAAATGGTGGAATTACGTTCGCACGAAGGTGCCTGAGTTGTCGGCCACAGGCTTCACCTCGTTGTGGCTGCCCCCGGCCCACAAAGCCGCCAACTTGAACGGACCTTCGATGGGATACGATCCCTATGACTACTACGACCTGGGAGAGTTCGACCAGAAGGGCGCTGTTCCCACTTGGTTCGGCACAAAGCAGGAATTGCTCGATCTCATTCAATCGGCCCACCGGCATGGCATGACCGTCATCGCCGACATGGTCATCAACCACAACAGCGGCGCGGACGCGCAAGAGCGCAACCCGCTCACCGGTCAGGAGCGCTGGACATTGTTCCAGCCCAAAAGCGGCAAGTTTCCCCGCAACTGGGAGTCGTTTCATCCAAACATGTACGAATCCTGGGACGAGAGCACTTTCGGCGACATGCCCGATCTCTCCCACCGCAATCCGAAAGTGTTTGGAGAGCTCCTCGGACTGGCGCGCTGGCTGGTAGAGGAAATCGGCTTCGACGGCTTTCGCTACGATTTCGTCAAGGGCTACGGTGCGACGACGATTGCAGCCATCCAGGAATACCATTACGCGCGTGACGGTAAGCCATTGATCCCCTACGGGGTGGCCGAGTTCTGGGATAGCACCCGCGCCATCGAGGGCTGGGTGAACACCACCAACTTTTCCTACACCAACCCGGTGGATGCCTTCGATTTTCCCCTGCGCGAAATGCTCAAGGCGCTCTGCGACCAGTACGGCTTCAGCCTGCGCAACCTGTCCACGTGGGAAACGCTTCTCAAGGATCAGCCCCAGACTACGGTCACCTTCGCCGAGAACCACGACCTGCACGACGAAGGCCGCACGGTCAACAACGACAAACTTTTGGCCTACAGTTTCATCCTGACCCACGAGGGTTATCCCTGTGTTTTTTGGAAGGATTATTTCAACTACGCCCTGGGCATGGATGGCACCCCGCACGGCATTGCCGCCCTCGTGCATGCCCACCAGGATTACGCCGGGGGCAGGACCGAGGTCCTGTTCGCCGACGACGACCTGTACATCATGCAGCGCACCGGTTACGGCGACGCGCCCGGCCTGGTCTATGTGCTCAACAACCGCGGCCTGGGCTGGAACGGAGCCTGGGTGAACACCCGCTGGCAGAAAACCACCTTCGTCCCGGCAGCCTGGTGGAGCCGCACCGACCTGCACCGCCCCGGCGACCAGGCTACCGGTCCCGACGGGCGCGGCCAGTTCTACGCACCCCCGCGCGGCTACGTTGTCTATGCGCCCAAGGGGTAAATGTGGATTTCATCCCCATCCGCTTCCTCGACCAACCGATCGAAGTCCTCTTTGACATCCCGCCTGCCCGGCAGAAAACGCCCCCCTGCCCGAACGGGTTTGTGTGGGAAGGGAAAACCTACCGGGTCGTCGAGATGCTGTCCGAGTGGAAGGATTTCTCCCGCCGCGGGCGCATGGCGCGCAACATGCGCCCCGCCCACGCAGAGGCTGCAGCCGGACGCGGCTCATTGGGAGTCGGGCGCTTCTATTTCCGGGTGCGCACCGATACGGGACAGATTTTCGATCTTTACTACGACCGCCAGATCAAAAGCGTGGACGACCGTCTCGGCCACTGGTTCCTCTACCGAGAGTTGACCAGCAATTCGACCCAATAATCTTCCGCACAATTCGTGCAATTCGATGCAAATATGATCAAGGAAATCCAGGCCAAGAGGATGCTTGCCCGCGTCAAAGGGGAGGACGAGTGGTTCGGCTTGTACTACAACATGAACCTGTACCGCGGCTGCCAGCACCAGTGCATCTACTGCGACTCGCGCTCCGAGTGCTACCAGATCGAAAACTTCAACACCGAGGTGCTGGTCAAGGTCAACGCCGTCGAACTCCTGCGCAAGGAATTGGCCTCCAAGCGCGTCATCGGCACCATCGGTACGGGTTCGATGAACGACCCCT
>JBFMCM010000044.1:0-2539 GCA_040754355.1 Chloroflexota bacterium
ACCCGTACTGCTACCGCTGTCCGTTTGGGCAGAAGAAGGAGACTTGCAAGCGCGAGTGCATCGCCCACGTGGAGGAGGTCATCAAGTACGAAGGTCCCGACAAGATCGCCGCCATCATCATGGAGGGCGTGGTCGGCTCGAATGGGTTGATCGTCCCGCCGGATGATTACTGGCCGCGTGTCCGCCAGATTTGCGACAAGTACGGCATCCTGCTCATCTCCGACGAAGTGATGAGCGGCTGGGGCCGCACCGGGAAATGGTTCGCGGTGGACAACTGGGGCGTCGTCCCCGACATGATCACGACTGCCAAAGGCATCACCAGCGGATACGTGCCGCTCGGCGCGGTCATCGTCTCGGAGCCGATTGCAAAATTCTTCGACGATAAATATCTCTACGCGGGGCTGACCTACAACGGTCACGCCCTGGCTTGCGCCGCCGCCCTGGCGACCATCGAAGTCTACGAAGAAGACGGCCTGTTCGAGAACGCCGCGAAAGTGGGTAAACACCTGGGTGAAATGCTGGAAGGCATCCGGTCCCGCCACGCATCGGTGGGCGACGTGCGCTACATCGGCCTCTTCTCGACCATCGAACTAGTCGCTAACCGTGAGACCAAGGAGATCATGCCCGCCGCGAAGATGGCCGAACTTGGAAAGTACCTGCGTGAGAATGGCCTGTTCACCTTCATCATGGCGAACAACATGGGCAGCATGGTCTTCGTCGTCCCGCCGCTGTGCATCACCGAAAAGCAACTGGACGAAGGCCTGGCGATCATTGAAGCCGCGCTGGCGGCGACAACCGACAAGGCGGTTGTTTGATGAAAATCCAGAACTATATCAACGGCGAATGGGTCGAACCGAAGGTCAAGGAATACCTGGATGTGACCAACCCGGCCACTGGCGAGGTCCTTGCCCACACACCTCTGTGCGGATCCGCGGACCTGGAAACTGCCGCGCGTGCCGCGGCCGAGGCCTACCCAGACTGGCGTCGCACCCCGGCCCAGGACCGCGTCCAGTATCTTTTCAAACTCAAGTTCCTGATGGAGGAGCACCTCGACGAGATCTCGCGCGCTATCACAATGGAATGTGGCAAAACCCTCGAGGAATCCAAAGCCGAAATGCGGCGCGCCATCGAGAATGTGGAAGTGGCAGGCGGTATCCCGATGATGATGAAGGGCGAACTGTCTGAAGACATTGCCCCCGGCATTGATGAGTTGATGATCCGCCAGCCGCTGGGCGTGTGCGCCACGATTTGCCCGTTCAACTTCCCCGGCATGATTCCCTTCTGGTATCTGCCCTACGCTATCGCCTGCGGTAATACATACATCATCAAACCTTCCGAGAAAGTGCCGATGACCATGCAGGTCATCTTTCGGCTGATCCATGAACTCGGCCTGCCCAAGGGCGTCATCAACTTGGTCAACGGCAGCAAGGAGGCCGTGGACGCTATCCTCGACCACCCGGTCATTCGCGGCATCACCTTTGTCGGTTCTTCAACGGTGGCGAAATATATCTACTCCCGCGCCGCGGCCAACGGCAAGCGCGTCCAGGCCCAGGGCGGGGCAAAGAATCCCGTACTCATCCTCCCGGATGCAGACATGGAAATGGCGACCAAAATCATGGCCGACTCGGCCTTCGGCTGCGCCGGTCAGCGCTGCCTGGCCGTTTCATGGGCGGTGACAGTCGGCGAGGCGCGCGATGAGTTCACTGAAATGATGTGCGACGCTGCCCAGAGCCGTGTGGTCGGTTACGGGTTGGACGCCGGGGTGCAGATGGGGCCGGTCATCAGTCAGGCCTCGAAAGCGCGCATCGAGCAGATCATCGGACGTGGGTCCGCGGAAGGCGCGACGGTGTGTGTGGATGGCCGGAATACGGTCGTCAAGGGATACGAAAATGGCTCATTCGTCCACCCGACGATTCTTGCCAACTTCCAGCCGAACAGCGAAATCGCCCGGACGGAAGTCTTCGGCCCGGTGTTGGGACTGCTGCACGTCAACAACGTGGATGATGCGCTGGCGCTGGTCAATGGCGGGCAGTATGGCAACCAGGCCAGCGTTTTCACTTCCAGCGGCTCGATTGCGCGCCGTTTCCGCTACGAGGCCGACGCCGGGAACATCGGCATCAACATTGGCGTGGCTGCCCCGATGGCGTTCTTCCCGTTCAGCGGTTGGCGCGAGTCCTTCTTCGGTGATTTGCACGGACAAGGAACAGACGCAGTCGAATTCTTCACCCAAAAGAAGGTTGTGGTGGAGCGCTGGCCGAAGGTATGGTCCAGGAAATTCTAAAGGCGTTTTTTATAACCATGCGAGTATAATTTTCGCGGAGAAACTATGGCGATGAAACTCGAAGAGGCTCTCGATTATTCAGGACGATGGATGCATATCCTTCACACGCCTCAGGTTTCGGAGGACGAAGGCAAGCAGATCATCGAAGAGTCCAAATTCAATTTTATCGAACACTTCAATAAGGGCTGGTTGGAATACAGGAAATCGGTGACAGAGGCCGGAGATTGGGCTGCTACGGAATGGACCGGTTCTGGCGCG
>JBFMCM010000045.1:0-4539 GCA_040754355.1 Chloroflexota bacterium
AGCCATTTTCGCGAAAAATCCCATCCAGCGCGTGCTGAAGTTCCTCGACGACCGGACATCCATCTGGGAGGATTTGCCTATTATGGCCGCGCATGCTCCCGGTCCGTTTTTGCGGGCGATAGGCAGGAAGTATGTTCGATGAGTGGATAACTGTCCGGGGTGTTGTCGTCGAGGGCCACCGCGTTGCCTCCTTACCTTCCAAAGAGTACCCCTGTCCAGCGCTGGAAAAATAAAAGCCCCATTTCAAAGCCCGCGGCCTCGACCTGGAGCGCTTCTTCCCCGGCACACTCAACATCTCGATTGCTCCCCTGACATAAAAGCCCCTCCTGTGCTTCATTTTCTCACAGGAGGGGCTTTCTTTGCGTGTCTCGTTTTTGCCTTTTGTTTGCCTATTCCGCTGGGTACAGCACCAGCCCCACCGTGCCAGGCCCGAAGTTGGCTGCCAGCGAAATGGAAAGGTCAGCCAGAACCGCATCTTTTGCGTTGAAGCGTTTCTTCGCCTCGGCCATCAAGGCATTGCCGGCTTCGAGGTCACGGGCGTGCATCACGCCCAGGAAGATCGGCTGCTGGCCGAACTCTTCGGCGGCCATATCGAGGATCCGTTCCAGGGCTGCTTTGCGGGTGCGGACTTTTTCCACCATGTTGACCAGGCCATCTTTGAGCATGGCAATGGGCTTGACGTTCAGCAAGGAGGCCAGCGCGGCAGAGAAGGTGCCGACGCGGCCGCTCATGCGGGCATATTCGAGCGTGTCCAACGTCAGGAGGATGCGCACGCGTTCGCGTATGCCTTCCAGATATTTGACGATCTGCTCCGCGCTCTTGCCAGCCCGGTCCATCTTGCGGGCTTCGCGGCACATCAGGCCCAGCCCTAGCGAGCCCCCGGCCGAGTCGACCGGAATGACCTTGAACATGTCCTTCACTTCCTCCATGGCCGCCACTGCTGAGGCGTACGTGCCGGAGAGTTTGCTGGTCACATGGACGGACAGGATCGTGTCACCTTTGGCGGCGATTTTTTTGTAGAATTCCGCGAACTGGTGTGGGGAGGGCTGGGAGGTCTTGGGTATCTTCTTTGTTTCATCCACCAGTTTATAGAAACCCTCATTGTCCAGGTCAATGTATTGCAGATATGTTCTTTCCCCGAATTGGATGTTGATAGGAATGACATTGATGTCGTATTCTTTTTCCCATCCGGGCGGGACATCGGCCGCGCCGTCGGTCACGATTCGTAACATATCAGTCTCCTTTGGTAAAACCTGATGGCTGATTTTTTGTCACGCAATGGGAACAAAGCGTACTCCAGCACATCCATGCGTGGCTTCAGCCTGGTCCAGATAGGTTATCTGGTCTGTATAGTTAACCCCGCCGGGTAAACGAGGTTCCACTCCCTGTCGGTAGGCTTCCTCGTCGTGTGTGACCGCTATGGTATAATTCGCGGGCTATTTGAAAATCCCCACGGAAGTGGTTCGAGGAGTGTAATCTATGTCTGGACACAGCCACTGGGCAACCATCCGCCGCAAGAAGGGTGCGGCAGACGCCAAGAAGGGCGCCATTTTCACACGCCTGGCGCGCGAGATCGTCATGGCAGCGCGCGATGGCGGTGGCGATCCCGGCTCCAATATCCGCCTGGCGTTGGCCGTCGAAAAAGCGCGCGCCAGCAACATGCCCAAGGACAATATCGAACGCGCCATCCGGCGCGGCACCGGCGAGGACAAAGACGCCGCCGCCATCGAAGAGATCACCTTCGAGGGCTACGGTCCGCACGGCGCGGCTGTCATGATTGACTGCGTTACCGACAACCGTAACCGCACCATCGCCGACGTGCGCCACGTTTTCAACCGGTCCGGCGGGAACATGGCCGAGGCGGGCGCAGTCGCCTGGCAGTTCGACCGCAAATCGTATTTTTCTTTCCCTTCATCCCAGTTGAATTATGACAAATCCTTCGAGTTAGCCATCGAGGCCGGGGCGGACGACGTAATTGACGGGGGTGAGGAGATCGAGATCATCGGTCCGGTGGAGGCCTTCAAGACCATCGGCGATGCCCTGCGCGCCAAAAACGTCGCGCCGGATGAATCCGGTCTGCGCCTGATTGCCAAGCAGGAACTGGACCTCCCTGTGGAAGCCACACTTTCCGTGATGAAACTCATCGAGGCGCTCGAAGAAATGGACGATGTCCAGGACGTTTACCACAATGTGAAACTCTCCGAGGAGGCGCTGGCAGCCCTCGAGGCGGCCTGACATGGCGCTCGCGCTGGGCATTGACCCGGGGACTGCCACCACCGGTTTCGGCCTGGTGCGCAGCCTGGGCGACGGGGGGCTGGAGATGGTGGACTATGGCACCATCCAGACTCCTGCCGGAGAACCTGCCCATCAGCGCCTGGCAATGCTCTATCATCGCCTCAAAGAAATCTTGCTTCTCCGCCGCCCGGATTCGGTCGCGGTGGAGAAGTTGTTTTTTCAGAGGAACGTCAGCACAGCGATTGCCGTGGGACAAGCGCGTGGCGTGGTCATGCTGGCTATTGCTGAAGCCGGGCTGGAGGTATTCGAGTACACCCCCAATGAGGTCAAGCAGGCGGTGGTGGGATACGGGTCGGCGCAGAAGCGCCAGGTGCAGGAGATGGTGCGGACTCTGCTGGCCCTGCCCGAGGTGCCCCGCCCGGACGACGCCGCCGACGCGCTGGCGATTGCCATCACGCATTTGAATACGCGGCGTTATTAATGGCTTTTGGAGTGCGGACTTTAGTCCGCTTAATTTTGCAGACTGAAGTCTGCACTCCATAGAATACAAAGTGAAAGTTCTCACAGTTGCTTCGTGTTAAAATGGTTTTATGATAGCAACCTTACGCGGTGAAATCACCCAAATCGAAGACAACGCCATCATCGTCGAGACCGGCGGCGTCGGCCTGCGCGTCTTCGTCCCCGCGCCGCTGCGGACGCGGATGCAGGCCGGTGAAGCGACGATGCTCTACACTCACCTGGTCGTCCGCGAGGATGATTGGAAGTTGTACGGGTTCGAGACCAAAACCGACCGCGACCTGTTCGTGACCCTCCTGGGTGTGGACGGCGTCGGACCGCGCACCGCCTTGGCGGTCATGTCGGGAGCCACGCTGGACGTTTTACAGCGTGCAGTGTTCGGCGATGAGCCTGATTTATTGGGACGCGTCCCCGGCGTGGGCAAGAAGACCGCCCAGAAGATCGTGCTGTATCTCAAAGACCGGCTCAAGCCCAGCGAGACGCTCCAGGCAGTGGCCGCCATGTCCGACGCAGACAGCGAGGTGTTGGCCGCGCTGACCGCGCTCGGTTACTCGGTGGTCGAAGCGCAGACGGCCATCCAGTCCATCCCGAAGGATGCGCCGCAGGACGTGGAGGAGCGGCTGAGGCTGGCATTGCAGCAATTTACTAGAAGATAACAAGCAGGAAATAACCAAAGAGAAGTGGGCGGCATCCTCCGCCCGCTTTTTGCCTTTATAATCTGGCATGATACTGAAAGCGAGGAAAAAGTATGCTTTCACAAAAAATCACCTTCATTGGCTCCGGCGCGATGGGCGAGGCGATGATTGCCAGCCTGCTGCGCGGCGGACTGGCTTCCCCGCAGGCAATTTCCGCCGCCGATGTACGCCGCGAGCGCGTGGATGAACTCAAGCAGAAATATGGCATACAGCCATTCACTGACAACTCTGCCGCTGTCGCCGCGGCAGACGTGGTGGTGCTCTCGGTCAAGCCCCAGCGGCTGACCGAGGTTCTGCATGGCCTGAAAGGCGCCATCCCGCTCCAGGCGCTGGTGCTGTCCATCGTTGCAGGGGCAACCATCGAGAAGATCAGCAAAGGGCTGGCGCACGAAGCCGTTGTCCGCTCGATGCCCAACACCCCGGCGCAGATCGGGAAGGGGATCACCGTCTGGATGGCCGCCCCCTCGGTCAGCGAGGCGCAGAAGGAAGCGGCGCGCCTCATCCTGGGCGCGTTCGGCGAAGAAGTGATGGTGGACGACGAGACCTACCTCGACATGGCCACTGCCCTCTCCGGCACCGGTCCGGCGTATGCCTTCATGTTCATGGAAGCCATGATAGACGCCGGGGTGCACATGGGCTTCCCGCGTCACATCTCCGAACGGCTGGTGGTACAGACCCTGCGCGGCGCGGTGGATTACTACGAGGCTGTCAACAAACAAAGCGGAGTCCACGTGGCGGCGCTCAGGAACCAGGTCACCTCGCCGGGCGGGACCTCGGCAGAGGCGCTGTATTACCTCGAAAAAGCCGGTTTCCGCACCGCCATCTCGCGCGCCATCTGGGCTGCTTATCAGCGTTCGCTCGAATTGGGACGCGAGAAACCGGTCCACATCCCGGAAAAAGATGCAGGGGAGGAGTGAGCTGATGACTCTGGCTCACTGACTCCAGGGTGGTTTGCCGTTGGTATAATTCGCGGCGCTCCAACCACTGACGATTCACAACTCGCTACTCGTAACTCGTAACTGCCTTTATGTCCCTCATCACCGCCTCCAACCTCTCCAAATCCTTCGGCCCGATGGACCTCTTCGCCGGCCTC
>JBFMCM010000046.1:0-4169 GCA_040754355.1 Chloroflexota bacterium
AGCGGGCACACGCTCATCCTGGGCTGGTCGGCGCAGGTCTTCACCGTCCTGTCGGAACTGATGGTCGCCAATGAGAATATCAGGGATGCCCGCATCGTCGTTCTGGCCGACAAGGACAAGGTGGAGATGGAAGATGAGATTCGCACACGCGTCGAGACGGCGGGCAGGACGAAGGTCATCTGCCGCTCCGGTTCGCCGATTGACCTGACGGACCTGGAAATTGGTTCGCCCCATACGGCCAAATCCATCATCGTCCTGCCGCCGGAAGACGATGACCCGGACACCTATGTCATCAAGACCGTCCTGGCGCTGACCAACAACCCGAATCGCCGTGAGAAACCCTACCACATCGTGACCCAGATCCGGGACGCGAAAAACATTGATGTCGTGCGCATGGTCAGCGAACGGGACAACGTGCAGGCCGTGCTGATGGGAGACCTGATCGCCCGCGTCACTGCCCAGACCTCGCGCCAGAGCGGCCTGTCGGTGGTCTATACCGAACTCCTCAACTTCGGCGGGGACGAAATCTACTTTACACAGGAGCCATCCCTGGTAGGAAAAACGTACGGTGAAGCCCTGTCGGCTTACGAAGATTCGGCTGTCATGGGCCTGCAAAAGGCGGACGGCAGCGCCGCCCTCAATCCAGCCATGGATACCATCATCGGCGCCAGTGACTCGCTGTTTGCCCTCTCTGCCGACGATGATACCCTGGTCCCTTCCGGCCTGGCTTCTCTCCCGGTGGATGAAACCGCCATCCTCGCGAAGGGTAAAGCCGCGCCGGCAAGGGCCGAGAAATGCCTCATCATGGGTTGGAATCGCTGCGCCAATACCATCGTGCGTGAACTGAACAATTACGTCGCCAAAGGCTCGCGTGTTCTGGTGGTGGCAGACCCGTCGGTCTCGGACGAGGTGAGGCATGTGGAACGTGCCATCCGGCAATGCTGCGGGAGGCTCTCGAACCAGAAAGTAGACTTTATGGAGGGCGACACGACCGATCGCACGCTGCTGGAGGAGATTAAAGCCGCGGATTATGACCATGTCATTGTGTTGAGTTACGCCGGCCTGGAGGTCCAGGAGGCGGACGCCAAGACGCTCGTCACGCTCCTGCACCTGCGCGACATCGCCGAACGCGACGAGACGCCCTTCTCCATCGTCAGCGAGATGCTCGACCTGCGCAACCGTCAACTGGCCGAGGTGGCGAGAGTGGACGATTTCATCGTCAGCGACCACATCATCAGCCTGATGATGGCCCAACTGTCCGAGAACCCGGCCCTGTTTGCCGTGTTTGCGGATATTTTCGATCCAGAGGGAGCGGAAATCTACCTGAAACCGGTGGGCGATTACGTGAATACCGGCAAACCGGTCAATTTCTATACCCTGGTCGAGGCCGCCCGCCGGCGCGGCGAGACGGCGATCGGTTACCGCTTGACGGTCGAGGCCGGGGACGCGGGGAAATCGTACGGCGTCCACACCAATCCGAAGAAGTCCGAGATGGTCACGTTTGGGGTAAGTGACAAAGTGATTGTGGTTGCTAACGAGTAGAAAAATATCTACCGAACAGCCCTCGTTCGTGTTGGACGGGGGCTGTTTTATTATGGTGACGGTTAGTCCCGGAACAGGTGACATCCTGCCATCCGCCGGATGACAATTCTCACTCGATGGGGGAGAGAACTTGAGTATAATATATTCGCTATAATGAATATATCGTCCGTTGATGTCCTTGCTCGTCTGCTCCAGGCCATCGGCCAGCCGGCGCGCCTGCAAATTTTGTTTGCAATTGGCGAGGGCGAGACCTGCGTCTGCCACCTCGAAGCAGCCTTCGGCTGGCGGCAGGCCTACCTGTCACAGCATTTGATGGCCCTGCGCAAGGCCGGCATCCTGCTAGCGCGCCGGGAGGGGCGCTTCATCCACTATCGGCTCAACGACCCGCGTCTGCTGGGAGCCGTGAGCCAAATGGCCGAAGTGCAGGGAATAACGCTGCCAGAACTCTCCCCCTCCCCCACCTGTGACTGCCCCAACTGCCAGAAGAAAGCCTGCCATGGCTGAATTTCTACTGAACCTTCTGTATGGCGGTCTGGGCAACCTGACAGCCTATCTGGCAGCCCATGTGCTGCTGTGCCTGCTCCCTGCTTTCTACATCGCCGGGGCAATGACCGCTCTTATCCCCAAGGAGACGGTCACCCGTTTCCTCGGGCGCAACACACCCAAGTGGATTTCGTATCCGGCCGCGGCGCTGGCCGGGTCAGTGCTGGCGGTCTGCTCCTGCACCATCGTCCCGCTCTTCGCCGGGATCTACAAGAAGGGTGCGGGACTCGGTCCCGCCATCACCTTCCTGTTCTTTGCCCCGGCGGCTAACATCCTGGCGCTGGTCTATACCGGCGGCGTCATCGGCGCGGACCTGGCGTTTGCGCGCCTGTTCCTGTCGCTGGCCTTCGGCATCGGCATCGGCCTGATCATGGCGCTCATCTTCCGCAAGGACGATGCCGCCCACGATAAAGCCACCGATGACATGTTCGCGGCGAAGAAGTCCATGCGCCGCGTGGCATTGGTCTTCCTGCTCGTCCTGGTAGCCCTGCTGCTCTCCGGAACCCTCAAAGTCGGCCTGCTGACGGATACCTACACCACTTTCACCCTGCCCGTCTCCGGCATGGACCGCTTCCAGGATTTCCTCTACAAACTGGTGCCCTACGATGCCAGCCGCGGCGAGGAAGGTGTCACTGCCCAGGGTGCGATTTTAATTGGCCTTCTTGTTCTGGTCGGCTTCTCAGCCTGGCGCGGCTTTGAGCGCATCCACGACGGCTTCAATTCCTGGACGTGGATCAGTCTCAGCCTGACCGGCCTGACCCTGTTGGTCGCCTCGCTCGGCATGGTCCCGCACACCAGCGGGCTGGATGTGTTGCTGACCGGCAAGTTCTTCGGCGTCCTGCTGTCGCTGCTCGTGCTGGCCATCCTGGCTTGGAAAGGCTTGAGCCGCGACGAACTGCGCGACTGGCTGTGGGAATCCTGGCGCTTCGTCAAGCAGATCTTCCCCCTGCTGGTGGTGGGCGTCTTCGCCGTGGGCGTGATACGCGTGCTGATCAAACCTGAGTGGATCGAGTCCCTGGCCGGGCAAAACACCCTCTTGGGCAACCTGGCTGGTGTGGTCTTCGGCGTCTTCATGTACTTCCCCACGCTGGTCGAGGTGCCCATCGCCAACATGTTCCTCAGCCTGGGCATGCACCGCGGCCCGCTTCTGGCCTACTTGATGGCCGACCCCGAACTCAGCCTGCAGAGCATCCTGATCGTCTCGACCATCATCGGGCGGCTCAAATCCTGGACCTATGTGGCCTGGGTGGCTCTCTTCAGCACCCTGGCCGGTCTCGTCTACGGCGCGTGGGTGGACGGCGCGTCCATCGGGCTGGTGGCGCTCTACTTGGTCCTGTTCCTGGCTCTCCTGGCTACCGCGCTCTGGCTGGTGGATCGCCGCAACCGCCAAAAAGCGGCCGCCGCGGGAACTGTTTCCACTGATTAATCTCATTCCTCGAAAGGAGAATCAGACCATGCTTACTATCAAAGTTCTTGGCTCCGGTTGCGCAAACTGCAAGCGCTTGGAGCAGATTGCGCAACAAGTGATTGCCAGCCTTGCTATTGAGGCTGAGGTCATCAAGGTAACTGACTACAACGAGATCATGAAGTACGACATCCTCTCCACGCCCGGATTGGTGATCAATGAGAGAGTTGTCTCTTCCGGGCGCATCCCCACGCCGGCTGAAGTAACCACCTTCCTGACCAGCGCACTGGTATAGGCTTGCGTGCCAGGCTGGCAACGCTTCGAGTATCCAAGTACTGATTCAGCAAGGAGGCGATTCATGAACAAGTTCGTACGGAAGTTCCATCGCTGGCTGGCGCTGCCGTTCATCGTCTTGATCCTGGCGGCGATCCTGCTGCGCGCTACGCCGGCAGGAACCTCGATCCAACGGGTGCAGCAAGTCCTGATGCTGACGATGGCGGTCACAGGCCTGTACCTGTTTCTGCTGCCCTGGTGGACCAAGTGGCGCAAGAACGCCCGCAAGAAATGACGAGAAAGCCATGCAACTGTTGACTTGTACACTCTCGACAGGCTTCTATCAGGAGACGAATTGAAGCGGAAAGTCCTTTTCCTTTGCACCGGCAACTCCTGCCGCTCTCAG
>JBFMCM010000047.1:0-2407 GCA_040754355.1 Chloroflexota bacterium
GGGCGCCGTGGGGGGTTGGGGCCACCCATGGGGGCGCCCCTACGGATGGCGGCGAATTCGCCGCCATCCCATTTTCATTCGCCTGGATCACGATGATCCCATGCACATGATTGGGCATGACCACATACGCGCCCAATTCCACCTGGGGGAAATGTTTCGGAATGAGGCGCCAATGTTCATCTGCTATTCGACCCATGGCCGACAATTTCATGACGCCGTTGACGATCTCACCAAACAGACATTCACGCCCGCGTGTCACCAAAGTCACGAAATACGCGCCGGGTTGTGAATAATCGTACTCCGGCAAGCGGATGGAGCGGCGATGGTGTTGTGAGTCTGATTTCATGATTACCGGTTGAAAGGCATTGGCAGCATGAGGGGTTGTAGGACAATTCACGAGTACCCGATAGGGTATGAATTGCCTTACAACCCCTGCCTAACCTGTCAGACTGATCGTCGGATTTCCCTCCAAAAGCATCCCCACCCGCGCCTTGCCCCCGCAGAATCGCTGCACGAGTTCCACCACCTCGGCACAGGCCTGTTTCACCTCTTCGGCCTCCACAGGCGGCAGACCATCCACGTTGAATTCGATGGCAGTCGTCTCCGGCAGGGTCAGGGTGTGCTGCGCCTGCCGCCAGGTCCAGCGGCGGGTCAGGACGGTGTTCCCCTCGGCAAAGATCACTTCGCCAGGCAGGGGATGTTCCAGCTCAGTCGTCCCGAAAGCGACGAACTCCTCTTCACCGCTTGCCAGGCGCAGGGAAATATCGCCTTTCAACAAATCTATGGCATGACCGCCCACTGGCATCAGGTAGCGCAGGGACAGGAGGTTGCCGATTTCCACCAGGGCGTTGATGGAGGGCAGAGACTCGTTTCGTAAGGCGCGGCGCGCCATGGCCTCCACCGAGGAGCGGTACTCTCCCGGCTTGGCGCCGAACTTTCGGTAAGCCTCCCTCCAGGCGGCGATGCGCGGCTCTTCGGTAATTTTTTCGATTGCCAGCCTGCTCCGCACGGACTCCTCGGCTTGGCGCAGCATTCCCACCAATTCATCCGGAGATGGGCCGTTGCGGACTCCGTGGGCAATCACCACCCCGCGCACATAGCCGGGGTACATTTGGAAGATTTCGGGGGAGATGGAGTAAGAGAAGCCTGTCATGGGCCTCCTTGCCTGGAATGCGCCGAATTATACCCCTGCCATGCCATTCTCCGAATATCAACCGCACTGCAGGATGGAATCGTTTTTGGCGAGGCTGCAGCCCAAAGCCCGCACTTCAGGATCTCTCGGTTGGTAACCCTGCAAAGACAACCCATTACTATTGGATGTTTTGACATTCCCCCGGGTTGTATGCTATGATAGCCAGAAATTAGACAAAGGAGATAATTATGGTAAGAAAATTGCTTCCGGTCATCATCATTTTCGTACTTACCAGCCTGGCGTGCAGCCTGACGGTCAACGTGACCGACACGCCAACCCCGCTCGGGGGCGAAGGCGTCCCGCCGGAGCCGGGCGGCGTCACCCCGCCAGGTACGGGTGTGACTCCTGAAGTGCCCCTGCCTCCCCCGGCTGTGGCCCCGCCCCTCCAGGTCGTTTACTCGAAGTCCGGGAACATCTGGCTGTGGACCGAAGGCGGCAGCCCGGTCCAGTTGACCAGTTCGGGCAGCGACCGCTCCCCAGAGTTGAATACGGATGGAACGCAGGTGGCCTTCCTGCACGGCGAGGAACTGTGGGCCATCAACACCGATGGAAGCAATCTGCGGCAACTGGTCAGCGGTGCCTACCTGGCCAGCCTGGTGCCTCCATCCACAGGCACAGGGGTGATCCATTGGTTCGATTGGGACCCAGCCTACGCGTATGTATGGTTTGGCACCTCGGAACAGGGAGAGGCCTATACCATACCCGTTTTCGATTTACACTCTGTCAGTGCGGCTGGAGGCACAGCCCCATTCATGGCAGAAAGCCCTGGTTACGGCGGGGTGGCCACATTTTCCCCGGATGGGACCAAGGTGGCCATGGCTCAGCCGACGAAGATCATCTTCATGTACTACCTGGATGGCGCCGGCTACCGGGATGCCCTGACCTTCCCCCTGGTATTAACCTATAGCGAATGGTTCTACATCCCCGAGGTGGTCTGGCTCGCCGATTCAAGCGAGTTCCGGACCGTCATCCCGGCTCACGATCCCCTGGCCGACCCCTACGAAGGCACCTATTTCTGGTCTGTCCCCGTTTCTGGCAGCCCGGTCTCGGTGGCTGGTTTCATCGCCTCGCCCGCCTTCATGGACACTCCGCGCATCTCCCCGGACGGAGTGAATGTCGGCTATATGTCGCCGAATGGCGCCAACACTGACCTGTACCTGAACGGTTTTTATATCGGCAATGTCATGTATACCTCGTATCCGTCCGGTCAATGGG
>JBFMCM010000048.1:0-2803 GCA_040754355.1 Chloroflexota bacterium
GCTTTCCCCTCATCCTGACCATCCTCTCCGGCCTGCTCGCCGGCTGGCTGACCATAGGCCAGGCGCGCGGCCTGAGCCTGGTCGTGGATGGCGTCTTCCTCGGCGGGCAGGGCTGGCTTGAGGTTCGGGGATTGCTCCTGATCCTGTTGGGGGTGATCGGCCTGCGCGCCCTGCTGGCCTGGCTGACGGAGGTCAGCGCCAGCGCGGTGGCCGTGCGCGTCAAGAACGACCTGCGCGGGCGGCTGTTCGCTAAAATCGAGAGGCTGGGTCCGGCCTTCGTACGCGGCGAACGCACCGGCGAACTGGCGGCGGCGGCCATCGAAGGGGTGGAGGCGTTGGACGCCTACTTCAGCCAGTACCTGCCGCAACTTGTCATCACCGCGCTTGTCCCACTGAGCATTTTGCTTTTCGTCTTCCCTCTCGACCCGCTTTCCGGCGTCGTGCTGCTCGTTACCGCCCCGCTCATCCCGGTCTTCATGATCCTGATCGGTAAGGGCGCGGAGGCGGTCACGAAGCGCCAGTACGAAACCCTCAGCCGCCTCTCGGCGCATTTCCTGGACAGTTTGCAGGGGCTGACCACGCTCAAGATTTTCGGTCGGTCTAAGGATCATGCCCGCTCGATTGCCGAAGCCAGCGACCGGTTCCGCGACGTGACCCTGAGCGTGCTGCGCGTCACTTTCCTCTCGGCACTGGCGCTGGAACTGATCGCCACCATCAGCACGGCGGTCGTCGCTGTGGAAGTGGGCCTGCGCCTGCTCTATGGGCATTTGGCATTCGACAAAGCCCTGTTCCTGCTCATCCTGGCTCCCGAGTTCTACATTCCCCTGCGGATGCTAGGTCTGCGTTTCCATGCCGGCATGGCCGGGACGAGCGCGGCGCGGCGGATCTTCGAGATTCTCGATAAACCTGTTCCAGGCGACCAGGGATTAGGAATTAGGAAGCAGGAATCCTTGTCACCTAATCCCTTATTACCTGTTTCCCTAATCACCTTTGAAACTCTCTCCTATACCTATCCTGGTGAATTCCAGCCTGTCCTCAAGGACATCAACCTAGATATCCATGCTGGAGAACACATTGCCCTGGTTGGTCCCAGCGGGGCGGGGAAGTCTACACTCGCCTATCTTCTCCTGGGTTTTGTCAAGCCTGATTCGGGGTCTATTACCACCTCCTATGGATTGTCGTCCACGGCCTGCCCTGAGCATAGTCGAAGGGTCCACGGTCCACCGTCCTTCACCCATGGTCCACCGTCCATCAATGAAATCGCCTGGGTTTCCCAAACCCCGCATCTTTTCCACGACACGATTGCCGCTAATTTGCGTATAGCCAGGAAGGAGGCCACCCAGGAAGAACTGGAGGCCGCCGTCCGGGCTGCCCATCTGGACGAGTTCATTCACTCCCTGCCGCAAGGCTACGAAACGATCATCGGCGAGGAGGGGGCGCGGCTCAGCGGGGGGGAGGCTCAGCGCCTCGCGCTGGCACGGGCTTTCCTGAAAGATGCTCCCCTCCTCATCCTGGACGAGCCCACCTCCAGCCTCGACCCTCAGACGGAGTCCCTGCTGGAAGAATCCACCCGCCGTCTGATGCAGGGTCGCACGGTACTCACCATTGCCCATCGCTTGAACACGGTCCTCCACGCCGACAGGATCGTCGTCTTGCAGGAGGGCTGCATCGCCGAAATGGGCAGTCACCGTGAACTGCTAGCGCTCGGCGGCGCGTATGCCCGTTTGGTAAGCGCGTCCGATGAAATGGGCGCACATGCAGAACGCGGTGGAAACCATACAAATATTTTCACTGGCGGCAATTTCACTGACCATAGACCGTTGACCGTAGAACATCCGCCGTCCAACGTCCACCATTCATCGTCCACGGCCTGCCCTGAGCATAGCCGAAGGGTCCGCCGTCCATCGTCCATCGTCCGTCTCTTGGGTTTCCTGCGCGGCTCCTGGGGTTGGGTCGCACTCTCGGTCCTGCTTGGCTCGCTGACGGTGGGCGCCTCGGTCGGCCTGATGGGGACTTCCTCCTGGCTGATCGCCGCGGCGGCCCTGGGACCCTCGATTGCCGATTTGCAGGTGGCGATTGTGGGCGTCCGCTTCTTCGGCATTTTGCGCGGCGTTGCCCGCTACCTGGAACGTCTCGTTTCTCACAATGTGACCTTCCGCCTGCTGGCGCGCCTGCGCGTCTGGTTCTACGAAAAACTCGAGCCGCTGGCCCCGGCGCGCCTGATGCAATATCGGGTCGGCGATTTGCTCAACCGCATCGTGGCTGACGTGGAAACGCTGGAGAATTTCTATGTGCGCGCCGTCGCCCCGCCGTTGGTGGCGCTGACGGTCTGCCTGGGCACGGCACTTTTCCTTGGACAGTTCGATGCTTCAGTAGGAGGGGTATATTTCGGCTTTACTCTGCTGCTCGGAATGGCACTGCCACTTCTCACCCACCTCCTGAGTCGCAAGCCCGGCGCGGCGCTCACGGACCTGCGCTCTGCCCTGCGCGTCCGGGCCGTGGACTACATCCAGGGCCTGGCCGACCTGCTTGCCTTCGGGCAGGCTGCTGATTTTCAGGCGCGGCTACAGGACGAAGGCCGGTCTTATGGCCGCGCCCAAGGACGCATGGCGCAGGTGACGGGTCTCTCCAGCGCGGGAGGTATGCTGCTTTCCAATCTGGGGATGTGGGCGGTGCTGGCGCTGTCCATTCCGCTCGTCTCTGCCGGGCGAATGGATGGGGTGATGCTGGCCGTCCTGGCCCTTATGGCGCAGGCCAGTTTCGAGGCCGTTCAGCCCCTGCCGCAGGCGGCACAGACCTTGTC
>JBFMCM010000049.1:0-7248 GCA_040754355.1 Chloroflexota bacterium
GTGCGAATGATAGTAACTGGCGCGTGGCCCTCCACGATATGCTTTGCCCTGAACATCAGGAGGCTCTTAGTGGACTGGCCGAAGGCCAAATGATAGATTGGGTTGATCCAGAGACTGCTGAAGTCCGCCAGATGGATGGATTGCAGACCACGCTCATCAACCACTGTGCCCAACAGGCCGACTTCCTCGATCCTCATACTGCCCTGGTGGAAGCAACCTTCCGCCTCTTCCTGGCGAATGGAAATAGGCCTTTGACTGCCGAAGAGCTCGGCCAACGCCTCAACCGACCAGCCGACGTGATCCTGAAAACGATTGCCGGACCACGCGTTTACAAAGGGATTCGGCCTTATAATCCTTGAGTTCAAGAATAATACAACTGCCCCTGTAGCTCAATGGACAGAGCACCTGCCTTCTAAGCAGTAGGCTGCGCGTTCGATCCGCGCCAGGGGCGCTCTCTCTTTATTTTTGGACTTGCTTTGGCGTAGAATCCGCCTCTGAGAGGCGTTGTTATGCGGAGAGAACCACGCTTGGGTAAGGAGCAACATCATGTCCACAGTGATCAGGAAATCTGATACATCGTTGGAAAAGAAGACTGCTACCCTGCTGGCCATTGGCTGGCAGGTGGGCATCCGTTCGTATGCCTGGAGCCCCCCAACGGATGTTTACGATACGGAAATCGGTTTCGTCGTCCGCGTGGAGGTGGCCGGGATGCGCGAATCGGACTTCACCATCGAGGTGGACGGGCGTACGCTTGCCATCAGCGGGATGCGCGTTGATTCGCAGGAAAGGCGCGCCTATCACCAGATGGAAATCCGCTTTGGTGAATTCAGCACCAGCGTGGACCTGCCTCCCGGCGTGGATACCCAGCATGCTGAAGCAGATTACGAGGACGGTTTCCTGACCATCATCTTTCCGAAAATCAAACCAACGGGTATACCGATACAGGGATAGATATTCATGTCTGCATCTCGCTGGCATACTGGCATACTGGAACCATTCGAGTGGCTTCAGGAAACTGATTCGTCCATTGACGAAATATTCCTGCCCTCCATCTTCACGCGCCTCCAGAAAAAGGAAGAGGTTGAGAAGGGACAAGAGAAAAACACGCCAGCGGAAGGTGAAGTATCGAAACTGCCGGATGTCATCCCCATCCTGCCTTTGCGCGGCGTGGTCGTCTTCCCACAGACGGCCGTTCCGCTGACCATTGGCCAGCCGCGATCCATCCGTCTGGTGGATGAGGTCTCTGTCACGCCTGACAAACTGGTGGGCCTGGTAGCGGCGCGCAATCCTGAACTGGAAAACCCCGGCCCCGCGGACCTGTATCCTGTCGGCACGCTCGCGACCGTCCATCGCCTCTTCCGCGCCCCAGACAACACCATCCGGTTGCTGGTGCAGGGATTGATGCGATTTCGTCTGGTGGAATTTACTGCCGAAGAACCCTACCTCAAGGCGCGCGTGGAAATTGCTCCGGAATTAGTAGAAACAGGCCTGGAGATTGACGCCCTGGCACGCACGGCGCGCGACCAGTTCGAGCAGATTTCGCAGTTGACTCCTTCCATCCCGCGCGAACTGGTAGCCTCCATCACCCAACTCGAAGATCCGCTTCAAACTGTTTACACGATTGCGAATTTCCAGCGCATCGAGTTGCGCGATGCCCAGTCAATTCTGGAACTCGATTCGACCCGCTCCAAGTTGGAAAAACTGGTGGACCTGCTGATCCGCGAGGCGGAGGTGCTGGAACTTGGCGCGAAGATTCAGAATGAAGCGCGTTCCGGCATCGAGAAAGTGCAGCGCGAGTATTTCCTGCGCGAGCAGATGAAAGCCATCCAGAAGGAACTCGGCGAGAAGGACGAACAAGCGGTGGAGGTGGAGGAATTCCGTAAGAAGATCGAAGCCGCTAAAATGCCCGAAGAAGCCGAGAAAATGGCGCGCCGCGAACTGGACCGACTGTCGCGCTTGCCTTCAGCAGCCGCGGAATATGGTGTCATCCGCACCTACCTCGACTGGCTGGTATCTGTTCCCTGGAGCCAGTCCACCGAAGATAATCTCGATATCAAGCATGCCCGTCAGGTGCTGGACCAGGATCACTATGGGTTGGAAGATGTCAAAGAGCGCATCCTAGAATTCCTTGCCGTTCGCAAACTGCGCCTGGAACGCAAGGATGAGGTCAAGGAAGCCTCCAAAGACCTCATCCGCCGTGAGCGTGAAGGCGTTATCCTGTGCTTCATCGGCCCCCCGGGTGTGGGCAAAACATCGCTGGGGCAATCCATCGCCCGCGCCTTGGGGCGCAAGTTCATCCGCGCCTCACTGGGCGGCGTGCGCGATGAGGCCGAAGTGCGCGGCCATCGCCGTACATACATCGGTGCCATGCCGGGACGCATCTTGCAATCCTTGCGCCGCATCGAGTCGCGCAACCCGGTCTTCATGCTCGACGAGGTGGACAAACTGACCTTCGACTACCACGGCGACCCGGCCTCGGCCCTGCTCGAGGTACTCGACCCGGAGCAGAACGTCGAATTCCGCGAC
Organism: Chloroflexota bacterium; assembly: GCA_040754355.1. Lineage (GTDB taxonomy): Bacteria > Chloroflexota > Anaerolineae > Anaerolineales > Villigracilaceae > UBA877. The sequence continues at coordinate 2,527 of JBFMCM010000049.1, forward strand.
AATTACCTCGAAGTAGCCTATGACCTTTCGCAAGTGTTTTTCATCACCACGGCCAACCAACCTGAGACCATCCCCGGCCCCCTGCTCGATCGTATGGAGATCATTCACCTTTCAGGCTACACCGAGACTGAAAAGATTGCCATCGCCAAAGGCTATCTCATCCCGCGCCAAATACGTGAAAACAGCCTGCACTCGGAAGAAATTACCTTCACCCGCGATGCGCTGAAGACCATCATCAACGAATACACGCGTGAAGCCGGTGTCCGCAATCTGGAACGCAAGATTGGCGCTATCTGTCGCAAAGTCGGGACGCGCATCGCAGAAGGCAAGAAACAACCCTCAAAGATCACGCCCAAAGCTGTCCGCGAACTCTTGGGTCATCCCATTTTTCTGGAGACCGAGGAAATCGACTCGCGCACTGCCATCCCTGGTGTCATCCCCGGTCTGGCCTGGACGCCTTTCGGCGGCGAAATTCTCTTTGTCGAAGCCACCCGTATGGATGGAGCCAAGGGCTTCCAGGTCACAGGTTCGGTCGGGAACGTGATGCAGGAGTCAGCCCGGGCGGCCCTCTCCTACGTCCGCTCCCACGCCAAAGAGATTGGCGTCCCGGCGGATTTCTTCGAAAAAACTGACATCCATCTGCACATCCCGGCCGGCTCCCAGCCGAAGGACGGCCCCTCTGCCGGCGTCACGATTGCCACCGCGCTGGTTTCCCTGGTCTCGGGGAGGCCGGTGAGAAAGGCCCTCAGCATGACTGGCGAGATCACCCTGCGCGGTCAAGTCATGCCGGTCGGTGGCATCAAGGAGAAAATGCTGGCGGCCCATCGCGCTGGAATCAAAACCGTCATTTTACCCAAACACAACCGGCTCGATCTCGAAGACATTCCAAATGAGATAACCAAAAACATGACCTTCGTGTTTGCAGAATCGGTCAACGATGTACTGAAAGCGGCCCTCGAAAAACCATCCCAATCGGGCCGGATCCAAAAAACTAGATCCACGAGTCAAAAAAATGCTTAAAATCCTCCTGGCCGACGACGACTTCACCATGGTTGCCTTGCTGAAGACCCTCCTGGGTATGGAAGGGTACCAAACCGTTTCCCTGCTCGACAAGACGGGCGATATACTCGAGAATATCCGGCAGGAAAAACCGGATATCCTCCTGCTGGATGTTCACTTGGGCGATCGCAACGGGGTGGACCTTGTGCGCCAGATGCGTGCAACCAGCGATCTGAAAGAAATTCGCGTGATTATGGTCTCGGGCATTGATAAATCCGATGAATGTCTGGCGGCCGGGGCGAACGATTTCCTGCTCAAGCCCTACATGCCGGACGAACTGTTCAGCAAACTCCGGGCGGCGTAATGGACCCGCAACCTGCCGCGCACATTCGCACCTTTTCCTACCCGGAAGATTATCCCGCCGTCCGCGCCCTGTGGGAAAAAGCCGGTCTGGGTATTCAACTTCGCCGCTCGGATGAGCCGGAAGAGGTCCAGAAAAAATTGACCCGCGATCCCGACCTGTTCCTCGTCGCTGAATTGGACGGCAAACTGGTCGGGACGGTCCTCGGCGGCTTCGACGGCCGGCGCGGACTCGTCTACCACCTGGCAGTCGACACCTCGGTCCGCGAGCGGGGCATTGGCGCTCTCTTGATGGAAGAGGTGGAAAAACGGTTGAAAGACAAGGGCTGCATTCGTACTTACTTGCTGGTGACCACCGAAAACGAACACGCCATGCGTTTCTACGAAAAGCGCGGCTGGTCTCGCATGGACACGGTCTTTGTCTACGGCAAGGATTTGTAATAAACTCAAATAATTCGCGAAAATTCGTGTCATTCGATGCGGGAATTGATTCGATGCAAAACCCTCTCCGAGTTGCCATCATGACTGCTTCAGACCGTTCTGCCAGGGGTGAACGCCCCGACCTCTCCGGCCCGGCGCTGGCTGAACTTGTCAAATCGCAAGGCTGGACTGTCGTCCGCCAAACTATCCTGCCCGATGACCTGATGGCTCTGCGCGAGACCCTTTCCTCTTGGGCCAATCGCGGCGACGTGGACATCATTCTAGTCACGGGCGGCACTGGTTTTTCCCCGCGCGACGTCACACCCGAAGCGACGCGCGCCGTCATTGACCGCGAGGCGCCCGGCCTGGCGGAAGCCATGCGCGCTGCCAGCCTCCAGGTCACACCCCATGCTATGCTCTCGCGCGGCGTCTGCGGCATCCGCGGAAAGACGATCATCGTCAACCTTCCCGGCAGTCCAAAGGCCGCGGTGGAGAATCTGCAAGTTATTCTGCCCGTTCTGCCTCACGCAGTCGAGCTCCTGTGCGACGATCCCCAAGCCGAAAGCCATCACTAAGAATTTGCAATCCTCATCCTTCCGCCTTCTGCGTCCCCGGTGGTATAATCCCGCCCGTTTGCATCCACTTGTACCCGTGAAAAGGAAAGTATTTCTATGATTGACGTAAACGATCTTCGCAAAGGTGTCACCTTCGAACTCGAGGGCAACCTCTTTAAAGTCGTCGAATATAGCCACCACAAACCTGGGCGTGGCAATGCCACCATTAAAATCAAGGCCCGCAACCTGCGCACCGGTTCCAACTTGGAAAAGACCTTCATCTCCGGTTCGCAAGTCCAGGAAGCCCGTCTCGATTTCCACACTGTCCAGTACTTGTACAATGACGGCGAGAATTACTACTTCATGGACCAGGAGACTTTCGATCAGCCGGGCATCTCTAAGGATATCCTCGGCGAATCGGTCAATTTCCTTCAGGAGGGCATGACCTGTAAATTGACCTTCTATAAAGGTGAGCCGCTCGACGTCGAACTGCCTCTCACCGTGGACTTGAAGGTTGTCTTTGCTGAAGTGGCCGTGCGCGGCGATACTGCCACCGGTGTCACCAAGAAAGTCAAGGTGGAAACCGGCGCCGAGGTCCAGTGCCCGAACTTCGTCAAAGAAGGTGATACTATCCGTGTGGATACCCGCGACGGCACGTACGTCACCCGCGTCTAGCCACAATCCTCCCGCAGGCTTCAAGCCTGCGAGAGGATGTCCAAAACGATGAAAACTCCTGCCGGAACCGAGTGCAACTACTTTTATGGCGATTACTATCGCGGCCGCGACCACGAAGAGTGCCGTTTGCTTGGCCGCGTCTGGACTCGCCACCTGTGCGCCGCGTGCCCGGTTCCTTCCATCACCCGCGCCAATGCCTGCGCGACCATGCGCCTGCGCGCAGAAGTGACCCGACCCCTAACCTCCTTCTTTCAGAAACGAGTCAAAGTCACCGCGGTGTGCGAAAAGACAGGCCGCTCCGGATTCGACCCGCACATCGGCTGCGGTGAGTGTCATCCCATCCCCCTGGTATTCGAAGTTAAATAAAAAAATTTGCGTCATTCGTGGAATTCGATGCCTCCGATCACCCTCCTCCTCGACCTCGACGACACCTTGCTCGATACCAATATGCAGGCCTTCGTCCCGGCCTATTTCTCCGCCCTGGCCTCGGCTTTGTCCGACTCTGTTTCGCCTGAGATGATGCTTCCGGCGCTCATGGGCGGGACGAAAGCCATGATGCAGAACCAGGATCCGGCCCTCACCTTGCGCGAGGTTTTTGACGCCTATTTCTTTCCGAAACTGGGTCTGGAGCGTGCTGCTCTCCAGGGGAAAATTGACCGCTTCTACGACGAAGAATTCCCCTCGCTCGCTCATGTTGCCAGCCGCCGCCCCGAAGCCGTCGAGTTCGTCCACTGGGCGTTCGAGGCCGGGCATCGTGTGGCCATAGCCACCAATCCCTATTTTCCTCTCAAGGCCGTCCATCATCGCATGAGATGGGCCGGTCTGCCTCCCGAAGAATACGACTTCGCCCTCGTCTCTTCATACGAAACCTTTCATTTTACGAAAGAGTTCCAGGCCTATTTCACGGAATTTCTCGCCCAGTTGGGTTGGCCGGAGGACCCGGTTGTGATGATCGGCAACGACCTCCAAATGGACCTCCTGCCAGCCCGCAAAGCCGGGCTGCCGGTCTTCTGGATGCGGGTTGGGCAGGATGGCGACCATTCTGATATTCCTCAGGGCTCTTTCGCGGACCTGCGCGCCTGGCTTGAAACCACCGACCCGGCGGCCATCACCCTGACCTTTTCCACTCCCGACTCAATCTTGAATAATTTGCGCTCTATTCCGGCCGCGCTGGCTACCCTGACTGCAAACCTTGCCCCCTATGCCTGGGCCAGCCGCCCTGGACCGGAGGAGTGGTGCCCGACAGAAATCCTTTGTCACCTGCGGGATGTAGATGCTGAGGTCAACCTGCCGCGCATCGAGAAACTCCTCGGCGAAGACAACCCCTTCCTGCCCGGCGTCGTCTCGGACGACTGGGCGCATGTTCGCAACTACGCCGCCCAGGATGGGCGCCTCGCCCTGGCTGATTTCGTGGAGGCGCGCAAGCGGTTGATTGGTCTATTAGGTGGCGACCAGTCCCATTGGTCTCGTCCCGCCCGGCACGCCATCTTCGGCCCGACCACCCTGCTCGAACTGGCTGGCTTCATGGCGGGACACGACCGCGCCCACATCCAGCAAATCTGGAAAACCATTCGGGCATGACTCGTCTGCACGTCCTTGACCCGAATCCGAGTGGGCATCCAGCCGTTCTTTTGTTGCACGGCCTGGGCGCCACCGGCGCTTCCTGGACCTTGCAATTCCATGCGTTATCGGAGGCCGGTTTCCGTCCGCTGGC
>JBFMCM010000050.1:0-3099 GCA_040754355.1 Chloroflexota bacterium
ACGCCGCCTTCATCGAGAGCAAGACCACCCAGATTGCGCACGGCGATACGCCCAAGGAAATCGGTGAAATCTTTGGCCGTTACTTCGACGGCATCGCCATCCGCCACGTGGACTGGGGCGTGGGCAACGGTTACCTGAACGCGGTGGCGAAGAATTCCCGCGTCCCGGTGCTGAACATGCAGTGCGACATCTATCACCCCTTCCAGTGCCTGGCCGACGTGATGACCATCGTCGAGAAAAAAGGCCGCGACCTGCGCCGCAAGAAGATGGTCGTCTCGTGGGCGTACGCGGCTTCATACCAGAAGCCGATGTCGGTGCCGCAGTCGCTCATCCTGCAGATGCCGCGCTTCGGCATGGATGTCGTCCTGGCGCACCCGCCGGAGTTCGAACTGATGCCGGAGATCATGGCCCAGGCGGAGGAACAGGCCAAGAAGTTCGGAGCGGGCTTCGAGGTCATCTCGGACAAGGATGGCATGGAGAAGGCTTTCAAGGACGCAGACATCATCTACGCCAAGTCGTGGGGCGCGATGGTTCACACGCCGGACCCGGAAGAGGGCGCCAAGATCATCAAGAAATATTCCCACTGGATCACCGATGAGAAGAAGATGAATCTCGCCAAATCGGATGCCATCTACATGCATCCGCTGCCTGCGGACCGCAACGTCGAGGTCACCGACGGTGTGATGGATGGGCCGCAGTCGGTCGTCTACGACGAGGCCGAAAATCGGATGCATGCCCAGAAGGCTGTGATGGCGTTGACGTTGGGATAATTTTAGGTATCCGGGAGACAGGTATACATCACTTATCCAAGGAGCACAAATGGCAAACAAACCTAGGAAATTAGCAGTTGTCGCCATCGGCGGCAACTCGCTGATCAAAGACGAAAAGCATAAAACGGTCGAAGACCAGTACCAGGCAGCCAAGGAAACCACCTATCACATCGCCGACATGATCGAGGCCGGCTGGGACGTGGCCATTGGTCACGGTAACGGACCCCAGGTCGGGTTCATCCTGCGCAGGTCTGAGATCGCTGCGAAAGTGGAGGGCATGCACGAAATCCCGCTGGACGTGTGCGGCGCCGACAGTCAGGGCGCGATTGGTTATGCCCTGCAGCAGAATCTGCAAAATGAACTCTATCGGCGCGGCATCAAGAAGAATGTCGCCACGGTGGTCACCCAAGTGCTGGTGGACAAGAACGACAAGGCCTTCCAGAATCCCACCAAACCGATCGGCAGTTTCATGGACGAGGCGGAGGCCAAACGCCGCGAGAATGAACTCGGTTGGAGTGTGGTGGAAGACGCCGGCCGCGGCTGGCGGCGCGTGGTCGCCTCGCCGCTCCCTCAGGAAGTGGTCGAACTCGATTCAGTCAAGACCCTGTTGAACGCCGGTGTGGTGGTCATCACGGTCGGCGGCGGCGGTATCCCGGTCATTGACAAAGGTAAGGGCGAATACGTTGGCACCGCCGCTGTGATTGACAAGGACTATGCCTCAAGCCTGCTGGCTCGTGAAATCAAAGCCGACTTATTCGTTATTTCCACCGCGGTCGAAAAGGTGGCCCTCAACTTCGGCAAACCCGACCAAAAATGGCTGGACAAGATAACCCTGGCCGAGGCCAAGCAATACCTGGCCGAAGGCACGCATTTTGCCAAGGGTTCCATGGCTCCCAAGATCCAGGCCATCATCTGGTTCCTGGAGGCTAATCCGAATGGGAAAGCGCTCATCACCAATCCAGAGAATATCGGGCGTGCCTTGAAGGGCGAGACTGGAACCTGGATCGTTCAGTAATTTAAGATGATTGGTCGTGATAGAATCATAATGCGCGAGCATCGTCGGTTTCATGACGGCAACAGGAAGGAGGTGGCGGCAGGGGACTCTCCGCACGGTCACATTTGGCTGTCGGTTTATCCATTCCTTTAACCCTTTCTTTTAGCAGGAGGAGTAAGATATGCGTAAATATCTGTTCCGCTTCGCCGTTTTGGCAATCGCCTTCGTCCTGGCCTCGACGGCCTGCGTCGGAACCGGAGGCGGTACCGGGATGACCCCGCTCGGCGATGAGTTCACATTCGGCATTGTACTGGTCGGTCCCTATAACGACCACGGCTGGACACAGGCTCACTATGAGGCTGGACTATATATCGAGGAGAACATCCCCGGGGCAACGATGATCTACATCGAGAACGTGTACACCGGCTCTCCCGTGCTGACCGGAACGACTGTGTCACAGATCGCCGAACAATTGGTCGCCCAGGGCGCCAAGTTCATCATCTTCAATTCGGATGACATGAAGGACGAATCCACCCTCTTCGCCCAGGAACACCCGGACATCTATGTGATCATGGCATCGGGTGACCAGGTCTGGGAGGACGGGGAAGCCTACGTGGAACTGCCCAACCTGGTCAATGTCATGGGCGGCATGGAATATGGCAAGATGATCGCCGGTTGTGCCGCTGCTCTCACCAGCCAGACTGGCAAGATCGGTTACCTCGGCCCATTGATCAACGACGAAACCCGCCGCCTGGCCTCCTCGGCCTACCTGGGCGCCAGGTATTGCTGGGAGCAAGCCGGCAATGACCCGGATGCCTTGGAGTTCAAGGTCACCTGGATCGGTTTCTGGTTTTATATCCCAGGATTTTCGTCCGATCCCACCGTGGTCGCCAACGATTTCTACAGCGGCGGCTTTGATGTGGTCATCTCCGGCATTGACACCACCGAGGCCCTCACCGAGGCGCAGCGGCTGCATGACGCCGGCCAGAATGTTTGGGCTATCCCTTACGATTATGCAGGCGCCTGCGACCAAGCCCCTGATGTCTGTCTGGGCGTGCCGTACTTCAATTGGGGTCCGGCCTACCTGGAAACCATCCAGGCAGCCCAGGACGGTTCCTTTGAAAGCAACTTCCAGTGGAATCCACCGGATTGGACTGATATCAACAACCCGGATACCAGCGCCATCGGCTTCGTCAAGGGTAATGCCCTGAGCGCGGAGGCCTCGGCGGACCTGGACGACTTCATCGCCGAACTCGCCGGCGGATTGAACCTCTGGGTTGGTCCGCTCAATCTCCAGGATGGCACTGTCTATTTGGATGACGGTGTCGAAGCCAC
>JBFMCM010000051.1:0-7500 GCA_040754355.1 Chloroflexota bacterium
CGCGACGGCCTGCTGGCCGCCGCGGCCGAGACCCTGCAAACCTGGACCGCCTCCAGCCTGCTGCCGGTCATCAACGCCTCGGGCGTCATCCTGCACACCAACCTGGGCCGCGCCCCGCTCTCGGCCGCGGCCATCTCAGCGATGGAGGCCGTGTCACGCGGCTATTCCACGCTCGAATTCGACCTCCCCACCGGCAAACGCGGCTCGCGCCTCGTCCACGCCGAAAGCCTGCTCCAGCGGCTGACCGGCGCGGAAGCCGCGGTGGTGGTTAATAACAACGCGGCCGCGGTGCTGCTAGTCCTGTCGGCGCTCGCCAGCCGCAAGGGCGTCGTCATCGCCCGCTCTCAACTGGTGGAGATCGGCGGCGGGTTCCGCATCCCGGACGTGATGAAGCAGTCCGGGGCGAAACTGGTCGAGGTCGGTACTACCAACAAAGTGAGAATCTCGGATTACGAAGAGGTCCTGGCGGAATCCGCCGGCCTGGTCTTGCACGCCCACCAATCCAATTTCAAGATCATTGGCTTCACCGAAGAACCGGAGTTGAAAGAGATTGCTGAAACGGCCCACAGGTTCCAGGTCCCATGCGTGGACGACCTGGGATCGGGCGCGCTGCTCGACACAGCCAGATTCGGCATCGCCCACGAGCCGACCGTCCAGGAGTCCCTGGCCGCAGGCATGGACGTCGTTTGCTTCTCCGGCGACAAACTACTCGGCGGGCCGCAGGCCGGCATCATCGTCGGCAAGGCGGACCTGCTGGCAAAAATCAAAAAGCACCCGCTGGCGCGCGCCGTGCGCGCCGATAAGACCCGCCTGGCCGGGCTGACGGCTACCCTGCTGCATTATCTCAAGGACGAAGCCGAGCGTGAAATTCCCATCTGGCGCATGATGGCGCTCACCCCCGACGCCATCCGCCAGACGGCCGAAGGCTGGGCGCAGGAACTCGGCCAGGGCGAAGTCGTGGCAAGTCAGTCCACCGTGGGCGGCGGCAGCCTGCCCGGCGAGACCCTGCCTACCTTTGTGCTGGCGTTGGAGGTGAAGAATCCGGACAAGTTCATGGAAAGGCTGCGCCTCGGCCAGCCGCCTGTCATCGCCCGCACCGAAAACGACCGCGTCCTGCTCGACCCGCGCACCGTCCTCCCCGAACAGGAGGGAGCGCTGCTGGTCAACTTGATGAATGCCTTGAAGAAACCTTCCGGGCGGGCGCGGGGTTAACCTGATATGACCCGCCGTACCGACATCCTGCGCGTGCTCAAAGAAACCAGCCGGACGTTTTTCATCCCCATCGTCCGATTGCCCGGCCTCCTGCAAGAGACCATCGGCGCCGCCTATCTCTGCATGCGGGCGATTGACGAGATCGAAGACCACCCCACGCTGGACAATGCCACCAAAGCCTTCCTTCTGCATCGTCTGAGTTGGGCGCTGCAAGCCCAGGCAGCCGACCGCGACATGAAAGACGCCCCGCTGGAGGCGGTGTTCTCGTCCTACCGGCGCATCCTGCCCGAGGTGACCCTGCGCCTGAGCGACTGGCTGGCGAAAGTCCCAACCGGCATTGCGCCGCGCGTCTGGGACGCCACCATCGCCATGGCCGACCGCATGGCCTACTGGGTGGAACGGAAATGGGAAATCCTGACCGAGGCCGACTTGAACAGTTACACCTTCAGCGTAGCCGGTTCGGTGGGGCTGCTCGTCTGCGACATCTGGACCTGGTTCGACGGTTCGCAAGTTGACCGGGAGGCTGCCATCCAGTTCGGGCGCGGACTCCAGTCTGTCAACATCCTGCGCAACCGGCAGGAGGATGCCGCCCGGGGAGTTGATTTTTATCCAAAGGGCTGGACGGATGCCCAGATGTTCGCCTACGCCCGCAAACACATCGAACTGGCAAAGTCCAGCATCGCAGCCATCCCGGCCCAGTCCTTCCGCTGCCTGGTGGACATTCCCCTGGCGCTGGCCGAAGCGACGCTGAACGCACTGGAACGCGGCCAGCCCAAGTTGACCCGGAGTCAAGTTTTGCAGATTGTGGGACACGTGTAAAAACGCGAATGGCGCGAAGGACGCGAATAAAACATTTGCAAACTGGGAGGTTACAATGCCCGTAGAAATCGTCGAAAAAGAGTTGTCATATAAAATCATCCAAGCTGCCATCGAGGTGCACAAGCAGTTGGGTCCCGGCTATTCTGAAAACCTTTACGAAGAAGCATTGTGCATCGAACTTCAACATCGCGGTCATCGAGTCGAACGACAGAAGAAAATCGAAGTCAAATATAAAAATCACACAATCGGTCTGCATATCCTGGATTCGGTTGTGGATGAACGAGTAATCCTCGAACTGAAAGCCGTTTCGGACATTCTTCCCATCCATCTGCAGCAAGCCCTCGGTTATCTCAAATCCACCGGCTTACCGTTGGCCTTGGTGATAAACTTCGGAGCGGAACGCGTTCAATTTCACCGGGTCGTCAATACAAAAAAGTAATTTTCGCGCCCTTCGCGTCCTTCGCGTTTGCTCATTTGTTTATTCGCCCCATTCGCGCTAAACAATTCAGGAGCCACATAAGACATGAAATCCGACCTCGACGCTCTCATGCAAGCCAGGAACCTCGACGCCATCCTCGTCGTTGGCAACGCCACCCACAACCCGCCCATGTACTATCTCACCGGCGGCGGGCATGTCAACGCAGCCATGCTCATCAAGAAGCGCGGCGAGGGGGCCGTCCTGTTCTGCAATGATATGGAACGCGAGGAAGCCGCCAAATCGGGGCTGAAGGTTGTCCCGCTCGGCACCTATCCCTGGCAGGAGATGCTCAAGGAAGCGGGCGGGGACGTGGCGCGCATGTCGGCCATGCGGCTCAAGCGCATGTTCGCCGACTGCGGCGTAAAAAGCGGACGGGTGGGGCTCTATGGCCACAGCGACGTATCGTCCATCCTTGCCATGTTGGAACATTTCAAGAGTCTCGCGCCGAGGGTCAAAATCATCGGTGAGCCGCGCGATGGGTCGCTGTTCATGTATGCCATGGAGACCAAGGACGATGCCGAGGTGAGGCGCATCCGCAAGATGGGACAGGTCACCACCGAGGTGGTACGGCGCGTCGCCGAGTACCTGACCAGCCGCGAGGTCCGCGCGGACGAGGTGCTGTTGAAGGAGGACGGCAGTCCGCTGACGGTGGCGGATGTCAAGTCCCGCATTGACTTATGGCTGGCTGAATTAGGGGCTGAAAATCCCGAAGGCTGCATCTTCGCCATCGGGCGCGACGCGGGTGTCCCCCACTCCGCCGGAACGCCCACGGACCTGCTGCGCCTGGGCCAGACCATCGTCTTCGACATCTACCCGTGTGAGGCGGGCGGCGGCTACTTCTACGACTTCACCCGCACCTGGAGCCTGGGCTACGCTACGCCCGAAGCCCAGAAACTTTACGATGAAGTTAAAACCGTGTACGACAAAGTGTCCGAGAACCTCGACCTGAACGCCCCGTTCAAGGACTACCAGCGGCTGGTGTGCGAGGAGTACGAAAAGACCGGGCACAAGACCCCGCTCAACACCGCCGCGCCGACCGAGGGCTACGTTCACTCGCTGGGCCACGGGGTGGGACTCAACGTCCACGAGCGGCCGTGGAGCGGGCTGACGGCCTCGGACGACAACCTGCTAAAACCGGGCGTGGTCGTGACCTGTGAGCCGGGGCTGTATTATCCCGACAATGGTATGGGCGTGCGCATCGAGGATACCTACTGGGTGCGCCCGGACGGGGAGATGGAAAAACTGGCAGAGTATCCGTATGATTTTGTGCTGGAGATGAAGAAGTGGAAAAAGGATCAGGTTTAGACACATTCAATAAAGAAGAGCGGGTCCTTCCCGCTCTTCTTTATTGGCCAAGTTGTTGGTCGAAGACCGACCTGAAATCATCCGCCTGCACGTATCCAAACCACCTGAACAGGACATTCCCCTCTCCATTCAGCAAATAGAACTCCGGCTGGACAGCAAATCCCAGGGCGCGCTGGAAGTCAAACGTCGCCGGGTCATCTGCATCCATGAATACAAAATTGATCCTCCCGAAATATTCCGCTTCCAGCCCATGCACGATGGGCGCCATGGAACGGCATGTACCTCAGGTAAAGCGGAAGAATTCCACCAGTTGCAACTGACCCGATGCCAGGCTGACGGTGGACGGGTCAGTGGCAACCAGATTGGGTCCGCGTGAAGTGACAGTAAGCGCTGGAACCGTTTTTTGCACTTCTACTGTTGCGGTCGCCAGCGGCGCGGCAGGCTGGACCGGGGTGCTGGTTTTTGTTGCAACAGGAGTGGAAGCCGCCGGGGCGCAGGCGGACAGCAGGAACACGATCAGCAGTAAAGAGAGAGTAGGCAGGTTCAAGGTTCGAGAATGAAGGATTGGTCGTTTCATAAGTCACCTCATTCCCAGTTTTATAACATTTTTTATCTATATTGTCCAGTAATCTATAGTGCTCTCAAAAAAGCCTCACCCTCAACAGGTGTCAATTGCGGCTCACTAATGTTGAAGCAAAAACCTTTCCCACCCAATTCACGCATGATGGTCAGTGCGCCCTTCGGAGAGACCGTCACCTGGCAGAGTTTCCCGGCCTCGCGGATCTTCTCGAGCACCGGCAGCCACTCTTCACAGGGAGGCTTGCCATAGCCGGGCACCCACTGGATGCCGCGCAGAGGCGGCAGGGACAGCAACGCGTCCAGGTGGACCAATTGCCCGATGCCGTCGAGGTGGTAGAAGGCGTAGTCCATCTGAGCGCAACAGGCTTCCAGGTCCGGGAGAACAAAACGCTGGAACATCTTCGGTGAGATCATGTAAGCGAAGTCGCTCTGGAGCATGTAGCCGCCCCCCGGCGCCCAGAGTGGACCCCAGCAGGTGATGCCGCGCCCGGCGGAGGCGACCAGGCTGTAGAGCCGATCAAAACACTTCAGCCAGAGTCGCGTCGTCTCGCCCACCAGACGGTCAACCTCGTGCGGGGTTTTTACTAAATCCATCAGAAGTTGACGCGTATCCCGCAGGGAGGCCAGGATGTCGAGGTTGCCGCCCAGGTCGGTGAGGCCAACTGCCAGTTCCTGCCCCCAGCGTTCCAGCGCGGCTTGTGTGAACTCGCGCACCCGCAGCCACCAGGGATTGTTCCAGCCCACTTCCACGTGGAGACCGGTGATAGGTCCGGTTTGGCTCGGGGTGAACCAGGTGGTGTCCCAGGCCGGGTGAACCTGCGCCCCGGCAAAGGCGGCCGCGATACCCGGTCCGAAGTTTGGCCAGAAGCGCGGGAAGGAGTCGCCCAGGTATTGGGTGTTTTCCAGGCGCGGGACGAATTCGTCCAGGATTTTGTCAACCGGCTGGTCGAGCGGGTAGTTGCCGAGGAAGACACTGGCGCAGTGCGGGTCGTAGGCGTCCAGGTGTTCGATGCACTCCAGCACCACCAGCGGGCGGTCAAGTTCCCCCGCCCACCAGGCAGACCAATCGCGGGAGGTGCGCTCCCAGTCGGATTCGGAGAAACGAAGATTGAGGGGCATGGACATGTAAAACATCCTCCCGCAGACTGGCAGCCTGCGGGAGGTTTGGTTTCAGAGATTTTGATCAAAAAAACCAATTACCCGACGATAGAACTCCTCCGGGTAGACCTCGCTGGCTTTGGTGTGCTCGACGCCCGGGAGCCGCCAGGCTTCCTTGGGTTCGCCCGCCGCGGCGTACAGTTCGTCGAAGTCGTGCAGGTATTTATCCTTTTCTCCATGCACGAAGAAGACCGGGCGCGGGGCGATCTTCCCCACCCAGCGGATCGGCTCGTAGCGGAACAGGTTAACGCCGAAGCGCAACGAGGTCATGGCAATCGTCAGCCAGCCGAGGAATTTTCCCAGCCAGTGCGGCAGGTGCGCCTCGACCACGCGGCCGGCAATCGCTGTCCGCACGCGGGCGGGACCACCGTCGCTGACGACCGCGTGAATATCCGGGCAAAGCGGCCCGGCCAGCATGGAAGCCATCCCGCCGTAGGAAAAGCCCAGCAAGCCGATGCGCTTCACACCGAGCGACTTCAGGAACTCGACCGCACCGACCACATCCTGCCGTTCGAGATACCCAAAGGTCGCCAGCCGACCAGCGCTGCGCCCATGAGCGCGGAAGTCGAACAGGAGGAGGTTGAAACCGGCCTGGTGGAAGAACGGGGCGCGATGGACATCCAAATCCATGCTGTTCCCATGTCCATGCAGGATGACCACTGCCCGGTTCGACTCGGCCGCGGGGATCCAAACGCCGCGCAGGTCTAATCCGTCGCTGGCTTTGAAAGCCACCTCCTCGAAATCAAGGCCGTATTCTGAAGGGTTGTGAATTTCCCCTAGCCAGGAGCGGCGGGTCATGAAAAAAGAGAAACCCAGACCAGTCGCCAGGATGAGGCCGAGGATTGCCAGTAAAAGCCAGAGGAGCCAACTCATGCTCTCGTCTTCCTCACCCAGCGCAGACTGACCGCACTCAAGGCAAACAAGATGGCATAGGCAGCGAAGATGCCAAAATAACCCAAGCCCGGCAGGTAGGTGTTTAGGTAGTCGGCAATCGGGCCGCCAATACCCTTACCGATCATCCCGGCGCCCGCCCCGGCCAGGTTGGAGATGCCGAGGTAACGTCCGGCCTCCTCGGCCGGTGCAAGGTCAGTGCCGAGCGCCCAGTTGGCCGTCATGAAAGCACCCACTCCCATGCCGATGACGCTGCCAGCCGCATAGATGATCGCCATGTTGGGCACCCAGATCGCCCCCAGGATCATGGCGGCGCCAACCGCGGCCACCAGTCCGCTCACGGCGACCACTCGCCGTTTCCCGAAGCGGTCGGAGAGCCAGCCTCCGGCAAAGGCAGCCAGCATGACGAACACGCCGATGATCATCATCATTGTCCCGTTAATCGAGGCGGCCTGTTCAGCACTCACGTCGAAGGCGAACATCAGGAAGAAGGGCAGGAAACCTTGGAAAGAAGTGGCCGCGGCCAGGAAGAGCAAACGGTTGACCACCCACCAGGTGAACGAGGACTGACGGCGCGCATCCTGGCCAAGGGTAGCCAACGCACCGGACCACACGCCTGACACGACCGCCACGACCATCGCCACCACCCCGCCCAGGCCGACAGCCACAGCCAGCGCGGCTGCTTTGCCAGCGAAGGGCCAGGCGATCAACCCGGCCAATCCGCCCACCGCGCCGCCTCCGATCAAACCGGCCAGCGCCCCCAGGCCGATGCCGGCCAGCATGCCCAGTACACGCAGCATGGGGATTTTCATCGAAATGGTTGGTTTTTCAGCAAGCGGCTTTTCCTTGACAGTCACTAACGTCAGAAGCATGGTGACAAAGACCGTGATAGCGGTTACGATGATCGCCAACATCAACTGTCCTTGACCGATCAATTGGGCAATGGTGAACCCAACCAGGATGATGGGGATCAATTCCATCACGGCCTTGACCGCGGAAGCGCGTCCGCGCTGGTCCTCGGGCACCAGGTCAGGGATGAAACCCTGGAGAGGTCCGTG
>JBFMCM010000052.1:0-9620 GCA_040754355.1 Chloroflexota bacterium
CATCTCGGGCTTGGATTTCTGGTAGGGGTTGATCTTCCGCCGACCTTCCGGGTCGGGGGAGGGCACGTCGCCCAGCACCAGCCGCAGGGGCGGCAGGGCCATCACGTTGGCTTCGTACCGGTTCATCTTCACTTTCTCAGCCATCTTGACTCCTTTCGTTCAGGCAGCGCGCTCCTGGAGCGCGCCCAACACGGTCTCGCTGACCGTGTCTGCATCCCCGGCGGAGAGCACCAGCAGCACGTCGCCGGGGCGGAGTTTTGAAACCAGGGTCCGGCAGGTTTCTTCCAGTTCGCCGGAGAAATGCGCCGCAGGGTGGGACATGGCCTCCACGACCTGCCGCGATGAAAAATCCTGTTTGGCCTCCCGTGAGGCGTAAATCTCGGTCACCAGCACCTCGTCGGCGTCGCCGAAGGCGCGGGTGAATTCGTCGAACAGCGCCTGGGTGCGGGAATACGTATGCGGCTGCCAGACGGCCCACAGACGCCGGCCCGGGTAGCGCAGACGTGCGGCTGCCAGGGTGGCGCGGATCTCGGTCGGGTGGTGGGCGTAGTCGTCAATCACCGTCACGCCGCCCGCCTCGCCGCGGACCTCGAACCTGCGTCCTGTGCCCTGGAAATCGGCCAGTGCCTGGGCGGCTTTCGCCAGATCCAGCCCGAGCAGGTGGACGACGGTCAGCACGGCCAGCGCGTTGCGGACGTTGTGATGCCCCGGTACTTGCAGGGAAACAGTCACGCCGTCGCCCACGACACGCGCCCCGACGGTGAAACCGCCTCTCTCGTTGAGGGTCAGCACTTCGGCAAAGGTGTCCACTTCCAGGGCGCCATCTTCGGTCATCGGGCGCAGGCCATAGGAGAGGGCGGCCCGGCCAAGACCTTCGGCTTCCTGCAGGAGGCGGCGCGCCCCGTCGTCTTCAGCGCAGGCAATCAGCGTGCCGTCGGTCGGCAGGAGATGAACAAAATCCACGAAGGCGGCCTGGAAATCGGCCGGGGCGGGGTAACAGTCGGGGTGGTCGTGTTCCACGTTGGTGACGATCTCGATGGCCGGTTTCAAGCCAAGGAACATGCGGTCGTATTCGTCGGCTTCGATGATGAACGCCGCGCCTTTCCCGGCATGGGCGTTGACGCCCAGGTTGGCCAGCACTCCGCCGGAAATGAAGGTGGGGTCCTGATGGAGGGCGGTGAAGACCCAGGCCAGCATGGAAGTGGTGGTGGTCTTGCCGTGCGTCCCGGCGACGGCGATGCCAGTCTTGCCTTCCATGAGCGAGCCAAGGAAGTCTACCCGCTTGTAGACCGGGATGCCGACGGCGCGGGCGGCGATCACTTCAGGGTTATCGTTGGGGATGGCGGAGGAACGCACCACAATCTCGGCTCCGACGAGGTTCTCCGGGCGGTGGCCGAGGCTGACGGTTACGCCGGCAGACTCCAGGTCGCGCGTGAACGGCGAGGCGGCGCGGTCGGACCCGGTCACCGTGTGTCCCATTTCGAGCAGGACGCGGGCGATGGCCGAGAGTCCAGTTCCGCCGATGCCGATCAAGTGATAGTGAGTCATAGTCCTAGATGAAGACGACAATTACGAAGATGAATGCAACCACAACGGCAAAGTAGATGCCGGGGATGCCGAGGATTTTCGGGGGCATGTACTGAAGCATGGCGTTGGCGATCCTTTCGACCTGCGAGCCGATTTCGGGCGGGGCGATGACTGCGAAGGGGTAGTTGGCTTCGTACATGTAGAACCAGAGGGTACCGACGATCAGGTAACCGTTCAGCGCGCCGATGAAAATGCCGAGCAGGACGTCCTGGATCTTTTCACGGCTCATCTTGGCGGCGAAGCGCGGGATGTTGGGGGTCTGGTAGCCGAAGAAGACCAGCAGGACGATGATCATGAAGCGCAGCCAGAAGTAAAGCACGGGGCTGTCTGGTTTGAGTACGTCCCGGATGAAGGGGACATAGTTCTCCAGCAGGGTGGTGAAGGTGAGGGCCAGGATGACACTGAAGGACACCAGAAGTTCCCTGGCCCAGCCGCGCATCCCACCGATGATGGCGAAGAGGATGACATACATCCAGAAGACAACAGTCAGGCTTACCATGTCTAATTCCTCTCTCCGGACAGTTCCAACAAAAGGCGGCCTATTTCGGATGCGGCCTGCGGACGGGCGAGCGATCGAACCGCGCCGCGCATGGCTTCCAGCCGGGCAGGTTCGCCGAGCAGGCCTCTGACCGCGGGCAGGAGTTCCCCGGCCAGCCGGGCGTCTTCGAGCATGATGGCCGCGCCGTTGCGGACGAGGTAACCGGCGTTGACCTTCTGGTAGCGCCAGGCGTAGGGATACGGGACCAGGATGGACGGCAGGCCGAAGAGCGGATACTCGCCCAGCGTGGAGGCGCCGGCACGCGAGAGCGCCAGGTCAGCCGCGGCCAGGGCCGCTCCCATTTCCTCGTGCAGGTAGGGGAAGGCATGGTAGCGCGGGGCTTTGAGTTGCCTGGCCTTCGCTTCCACTTCCGGCCAGTCCAGTTCGCCGCTGATGTGGACGATTTGCGCCATTTCCAACAGGGCGGGGAGGTGCGTCAGGACGGCATTGTTGATCGAGCGGGCGCCCTTGCTCCCGCCAACGACGAGCAGGACGGGGGCCTCCTCGGACAGGTTCAGGGTCCGGCGCGCCTCGGGGCGGGACCATTTTGCCAGCCCGGGGCGTGCCGGGTAACCGGTGACAGCCAGCCGGCTGCGGCGCTCGAAGAAGGGGAAGGAATCTTCAGCGGTGAGGGCGATGCGGTCGGCGAAGCGCGCCAGGGTCTTGAGCGCCAGCCCCGGTTCGATGTCCGGGACATAGAGCAGGCTGGGGATCTTCCTCCCGGCCAGGGCCATCGGGACGGCCACGTAGCCGCCGGTGAAGAACAGCACGTCGGGCTGGAATTCGCGCAGGATGCGCCGGGAGGCAGAGACGCCGCGCGCCAGTTTCGCCAGGTTGCCGGGCAACTGGCGCAGGTCCACGCCGTGGACACCCGCAGCCGGGATGGCTTTAAAGGGG
This sequence comes from Chloroflexota bacterium, assembly GCA_040754355.1. GTDB lineage: Bacteria > Chloroflexota > Anaerolineae > Anaerolineales > Villigracilaceae > UBA877. Next base: position 3,023 of record JBFMCM010000052.1, read on the forward strand.
ATGCCCACCCGCTCGATGAGCTGGGCTTCCATGCCGCCTTCTCCGCCTACCCAGAGCGTTTCCACCTTCAACGCCTCATGGACGGCGAGTGCGGGGTAAACTCCGCCGCCGGTTCCCCCGGCGCAGATCAGCAGACGCACCGTAAGACCTCCGTTGTTCTACAACGACTGTGTCCGGGGCCTTCAGCCCCGACTGGCGGGAAATGCCCACCAGGATTCCTATTGCCGTAAGCACCGAAATCAGGTTCGAGCCGCCCGCGCTGACGAAGGGCAGGGCGTTGCCCGCGAAAGGAAGCAGGCCGACCATCACGGCCATGTTGATCAGCGCTTCGATCCCAATCCAGAATGTCAGACCGCCGGCCAGCACTTTTCCCAGCATGTCGGGGGCGCGCCCGGCGATTTTCATACCTCGCCAGACCAGAATGGTGTAAAGGGCGACCAGCGTGACTGCCCCGACCAAGCCCATCTCTTCCACGATGACGGCGAATATGCTGTCGGTGGCGGCGAAGGGCAGACCTTCCAGTTTCAAGGCGGCATTCCCGATCCCGACGCCGAAGAAGCCGCCGTTGACGATGGATTCGAGCGAATAGAGCATGTGGTCGCTGGATTGCAGCGGGTCCTTCAACCCGGCCAGGTAGGTCGCAAGCCGGTCGCGCCCGGTGGAACTGAATTGCACCACCAGCCAGCCGACTGCCAGGGCAACCACGATGAAGATGAAAATTTGCTTCAAGTCGCCGCCGGCCAGGAAGAAGAGCAGGCCGCCCAGCACGAAGATGGTGGCCGCTGCGCTCAGGTCCGGCTGGAGGTAGATGAGGCCGCCGATGCCTCCCAGGATGACCGCCAGCGGCAGGAGTCCCAACTGCATGTCATGCAGGTGGTCGCGCTTGCTGCAGAGCCAGACCGCCAGGTAAATGATGGTCACCAGTTTCGCCAGTTCCGAGGGCTGGACCGAGCCGCCGAAGAAACTGCGGATCGAGCCGAGGCGGTTTTCCCCGATCAGCAGCACAGCAATGAGCAGCGCAATCGTGGCGCCCATCATCGGCACGGCCAGTTTGTAGACCAGGCGATAGTCGAGGCGTGAGATCACCACGGCCAGGATCGCACCAAGCACCGTCCACAGGATCTGCTTGCCGAAAATAAAATATGGGTCTTCGTACCTCAGCAAGGAGAAATCCGTGCTGGCCGAAAAGACCATCATCAGCCCGAAGACGCACAGGACGATGACAACTGCCACCAGGATCAGGTCGCCGGTGAGCGGCTTGGCCCGCCTGGCGGGTGCAGCCGCTGGTTTGGTAGAGGGTTTTACGAAAGTTCCGAGACCCATTTTCTGAATGCCTCTCCACGTTCTTCGAAATCGCGGAATTGGTCGAAACTCGTCCCGCCGGGGGAGAACAGGACGACATCTCCCGGTTTGGCGGCTTTGGCAGCGGACCGGACAGCCTGCTCGAGTCCCTGGCAAAGTTCGAGCGTGTACGGACCTTTATCCTGCTCCAGCGCGGCCTGGATCTTTTCCGCCGCTTCGCCGAAGAGGGCCACATGCTTCACCCGCTGGCGGACGAGGGCGGCCAGGTCGGCCCAGGGCAGGTTTTTATCGCGCCCGCCGAGCAGGAGCACGATGGGTTCGTTGAAGGCGCGTATGGCGGCCATGCTGCGCTCCGGGGCCGTGGCAATCGAGTCGTTGTACCACTGCGCCCCGTTCCATTCGCGGACGAACTCCAGCCGATGGGCCACGCCCTGGAACTCTTCGGCGGCTTTCAACATGGCGTCCAATTTCAGGCCGCAGGCATCGCCGATGGCGAAGGCGGCCAGCACATTCAGGACGTTATGATTCCCGCGCAAATGCAGACGGTCAGCGCGCAGGAGCGGCATATTCTTGTTTTGACGATGCATGTACAGGACGCCGTCTGACAAATAGGTTCCGTCCATGCCATAGGGCAGGGGGCTGAAACCAAACGAGACCAGCCGCCCGCGCACACCTGGACACAAACCCCACGAGCCGGCGTCGTCGCGACTCAGCACGGCGATGTCCGTTTCGGTTTGGAAGTCCAGAATGCGCTTCTTGACGGCCGTGTAGGCTTCCATCGTCCCGTGGCGGTCGAGGTGGTTGGGGGTGATGTTCAGCACCGCGGCCACATGCGGGGAGACGGTCATCTGCTCCAGTTGGAAACTGGATATTTCCAGGATTGCCAGGTCATCAGCGGTCATTGTGTCCACATAGTTCAGCAGCGGGTCGCCGATATTGCCGCCGATGAAGACCGACGGTGGTCGGCGGACGGTGGACGGTGGGCTTACGGTCTGTCGTCCATCGTCCATGGTCTGTTTTGCCATTTGTCCTACAAGTGCGGTAGTCGTCGTCTTGCCGGCTGAGCCGGTGATGCCGGCAGTGGGGCAGGGGACGGCTTCCATGAAAAGCTGCGTGTCGTTGGTCAGCGGGAGGCCGCGCCGGGCGGATTCGGCCACGAGCGGGTTGTCGAGCGGGACTCCGCCGGAGATGCAGAGAATGTCGCTCGAGTCGAGCAGGTCGAGCGGGTGGCTGCCCAGCACCCAGGTCACGGGTGTATCAGCCAGCGCGGACTGGGCCTCGGACATCTGCCCGGAGGGGCGGCGGTCGTTCAGGGTCACGACCGCCCCGTGGCGCACCAGCCAGCGCGCCGCAGCCTGCCCCTGGCGGGCTGCTCCGAGGATGGTGACGCGCTTCCCGGTCCAGTCAGTCATGGTTACACCATCGCCAGCCCGATGCCCAGCATGGCGCCGCTCAACCCGATCAGCCAGAAACGCTGGACGATCTGGGTCTCCGACCAGCCGAGCAACTCGAAATGCAGATGCAGGGGCGCCATCTTGAACAAGCGTTTGCCTTTGGTGAGTTTGAAATAGCCGATTTGCAGCACGTCGGCCACCGCTTCACTGACCGGGATGACCGCGATGATGGGCAGGAGCGCCCACTGGCCGGTCATCAGCGCCACGACTGCGATGGTCGCGCCGAGGGGCAGCGAGCCGGTATCGCCCATGATCAATTGCGCCGGATGGGCGTTGAACCACAGGAAGCCAAACAATGCGCCCACCAGCGTGAAGCAGAAACGCGCCACAAAGACTTGGCCCTGCAACAAAGCAATGACGCCATAGGCGGTAAAAATGGTGGCCGAGATCAAACCGGCCAGCCCATCCAGCCCGTCGGTGAAGTTGACTGCGTTCGAGGCGCCGACGATGATGAAGGCCGCGATGGGGATATAGACCCAGGCGCTGACGGAGATTTCGCCCGTGAAACCCGGCAGGTACAGGTCTGGCCCTTTGAGCATGAATTTCAACACGCAGGCGATCCCAACCGCCAGGGCAATCTGGATCAGGAGTTTGGTGCGGATGCGCATGCCTTCGCCGCGGCGCTTGCCGCGAATGCCTTCCCAGTCGTCCAGCGCGCCCAGCCCAGCATAGGCCAGCATCACCAGCAATGGCACCAGCACCGACTGGCCGAGGAGTTCCATGCCGATCAAACTGGCCGCGTTCAAGAGCACGGTAATCAGGGCCACCGGGATGAGGAACATCACGCCGCCCATGGTGGGCGTGCCCATCTTGGTGAAATGCGCAGCCGGCTCCTCCACGCGGATGAGTTTGCCGATCTTGAAATGGCGCAGGATGCGCAGCAGCGGCCCGCCCCAGATAACGGTCATCATGAAAGCCAGCGCGGCCAGGCCCAGCACCAGGGTGGTATCGTTCATTCGGCAATCTCCAGGGCAGACACGATCCGATCCATGCGCACGCCGTGTGAACCTTTGACCAGCACGACGTCTTCTCCGGTCAATGACTGGCGCAGATGCGGGATGGCTTCCTCGGTGGACTCGAACTCCGTCACCTTGCCGGACCTCATGCCTGCCTGCCGCGCCGCCGCGGCGATCATGCGTCCGCGCGGGCCCACGGTCACCAGGCGTTCCGCCACCTGCGCCGCCCGCACGCCGACGATTTCGTGTCCCTGCTTCTCATAGGGACCGAGTTCGAGCATGTCGCCGAGGACGGCCACTTTGCGGCCTTCGAGATCCGCCAGCAGGTTGAGCGCCGCCAGCGTGGACTCGGGCGAGGCATTATAGGTATCGTCCAGCAGCAGCGCGCCGCTGGCTGTACGAACGGCAGTGAGACGCAATTGTGTCTGTCCCATGCGCAGTCCGTCCAGGATTTCCTGCCAGGTGAGACCGTCCACCAATCCCACCGCGGCTGCCCGCAGCGCGGTATGGACGGAGTGCTGCCCGATCATCGGCAGGTGGACGTGGAGGGTTTCGCCTCGGTAATGGAGGCTGAAGCGGATGCCGTCCAGCCCCATGCCTTCCACCTCGGCGGCCCACAGGTCGGCAGCCGGGTCGAGGCCGTAGAAGAAGACCTGCGCCTTCGTCAGTTCGGCCATCTTGCGCACCCAGGGGTCGTCATAGTTGAGGATGGCGGTCCCATCCTCAGGCAGGGCCTGGACGAGTTCGGACTTGCCGCGGAAGATGGCTTCCTGCGAGCCGGCCCGTTCGGCATGAACCGTGCCGATGTTGCTGACCACGCCAATCTGGGGGAGGGCGATCTCGCATAAGAGAGCGATCTCACCAGGGACGTAGAAGCCCATCTCAAGCACGGCGCGTTCGTAGCCGGGGCCGAGTTTGAGCATGGTCAGCGGCAGCCCGATTTCGTTGTTCAGGTTGCCGGGATTTTTCAATGTATGGTAGCGCATACCGAGCACCTCGGCCACGGCTTCCTTGGTGGTGGACTTGCCCACCGAGCCGGTGATGCCGATGACTTTGATATCCAGTTTGCACCGCCAGAAGCGGGCAATTTGCTGGAGGGCAATCAGGCTGTCTGCCACGCGCAGGCAAAGCGGCGGGGTGAAGGTTTCAGCCGGGGTGGTAACGTCCAGCGCGGCGAGCAGGTTGAGGGTCCGCAGCGAACCGGGCAGGTCGCGCTGGATGAGGGCGTAGGAAGCGCCGCGCGCAAAGGCCTCGTCAACATACTCATGCCCGTCCACGCGTTCGCCGGGCAGGGCCACGAACAACCCGCCGGGGATGACCTGGCGCGAGTCCACTGCCGCTTCGGTGATGACCGCGGTGGCGCCTGCCGGGCGGGAGTTCGTGAGGGCTTCGAGTACGTCTGCCAGGGTGAGCATCAGCGTCCTGCGAGTTGCAAGCGAATGGCATCCGGTGGGATGCCCATGATTACGACCAGTTTCTCCACCACCTGCCGGAAGACCGGCGCAGCCACCACCGAGCCCCAGGGGGAAGTTTCCGGTTTTTCGAGCCAGACATAGACGAGGAACTGCGGGTCGTCCACCGGGCCCCAGCCGATGAAGGAGGCGTTGGTCTGGTCGCTGTCGTATCCGCCGTAGGGGGAAGGCACCTGGGCGGTGCCGGTTTTCCCGGCCACGCGGTAACCGGGGACCAGTCCGCGCGAGGCTTCGGTCTCCAGGGCGACTGCCAGCATTTCGGTGATGGTGTGGGCTGTGTCAGCAGAAATTGGATTGCCGACCACCTGGGTGGACATGGCGTGCTGGCGGCCGTCCTGCACGGTGGCAAACAGCACGTGCGGGTAGACCATCTGGCCGTCATTGGCGAGGGCCGAGGCAGCCATGACCATTTGCATAGGGGTGACCGAGACTCCCTGACCGAAAGCGTTCGTGCCCAGGTCCACGGGGTACCAGTCTCCGTCGCCGGGGAGTTTCAGGCGGCCGGAGGCTTCGCCGGCCAGGTCAATCCCGGTGGAGTGGCCGATGCCGAAGCGCCGCATGTAGGCGTAGAAACTGTCGTTGCCCATCTGTGTGGCGACCCAGGCCAGGCAGACGTTGAGCGAGTTCCCCATGCAGCCGGTCATGTCCTGATAGCCCCAGGCACCGCCGTCCCAGTTGTGGATGTCCACACCGCCGACGGTGATGACGCCGGTATCGAGGAAGATCGTTCCGGGTTGGACGGCGCCCATGTCGAGGGCGCTGGCCATGGTGAGGATCTTGAAGACGGAGCCGGGTTCGTAAGCCTGGCTGATGGCCCGGTTGTAGGGCGTTTCGCCGGTGAAGATCTCGGTCACGCTGAGATAATTGTTGGGATCCAGGTTGGGGGTGGTGGCGAGCGCCAGGATTTCGCCGCTGCGCGGGTCCATCACAATGATGGTGCCCGATGAGGCTCCGGTCTCGAGGATGGCTTCTGCGAGGATGTTTTCGACCGCGAACTGGAGTTCACGGTCAATGGTCAGGATGATGGAATCGCCCGGCGGGATTTCCGGCAGTTCCTCCACCCGGCGCGGGTCGGTGGGAACGAGCAGGGTCACCGGGACGCCGGAGAGCAGGTTGTTGTACTTGCCCTCCACACCATAGTAACCCATCTCGTCATGCGTCACGAAACCGATCAGGTTGGAAGCCAGTTTGCCTTCGGGATACTGGCGGCCCAAATGGGCGCGGAAGCCCAGGGCAGCCAGCGGGTTCCCGTTCGGGTCGCCTGCCATCTCTTCTTGTTTTTCCATCCGGGCCGTGGCCTGTTCGACCGGGACATAATCCGCCAGGCGGACGTACCTGGCTCCCTCCTGGGGGTTGGCCAGCAGTTCGAGCACCGTGTTGAAATCCTGGCCGAGGTACATCTGGGCGGCCAGGG